>NZ_JVPT01000052.1:0-7204 GCF_001055915.1 Corynebacterium sp. 212_CJEI
GCTTGAAAGTGTCATAAACTCACACAGTTTCACATTTGCAGCCCGTATTCACATGCGAAGCCCGTGATTTTTGGGGTTGCCGGTTTTGGGCTAGGTAGCAACTAGGCAGCAAAAAGGGTTAAAGGAGAAAAGGCACGTACCCCACGGTACGTGCCTTTTGCAGCCGCTCGGACTCAACCAGCCTAGATAACCTGGTTCTTACCAACGGCCACAACGCCGCCAGCGCTGACCTTGAAGCGCTCTGCGTCCTTCTCCGGATCGACACCGATAATGGCGCCATCTGAAACTACAACGTTCTTGTCCAAAATCGCGTGGCGAACCACTGCTCCGCGGCCGACGCGAACGCCTGGGAAGAGAACCGAGCCCTCCACCGTCGCGCCGTCCTCGACCACAACGTTGGTGCTAATCACCGAGTTGCGGACCGTACCACCGGAGACAATCGAACCAGCACCGACCATCGAAGCCTGAGCAATACCGCCCTGGACGAACTTGGCCGGAGGCAGGTTCTCCTCCGAGAAGGTGTGGATTGGCCACTTCTTGTTGTAGAGGTTAAACACCGGGTGGACGGAAATCAGGTCCATGTTGGCCTCGTAGAAGGCATCGATGGTACCGACATCACGCCAGTAGCCCTTGTCACGTTCGGTCTCACCAGGAACGTAGCTGTCCTTGAAGTCCCAGACGAAAGCTTCGCCCTCCTCTACCAGCATCGGAATGATGTTTCCGCCCATGTCATGGTCGGAGTTTTCATCTTCCGAGTCACGCTTAATAGCGTCGATAAGCGCGGAGGTAGTGAAGATGTAGTTACCCATCGACGCGAACGTCGAGTTCGGGTCATCCGGGGTGCCGGGCGGATCTGCCGGCTTCTCCAGGAACTCGGTGATTCGGTTGTTGTCATCGGCATCGATGACACCGAATGCGCTGGCCTCAGAACGCGGGACGCGGATACCAGCGACGGTCACGCCAGCGCCAGACTCGATGTGGGCCTCCAGCATCTGCTGCGGATCCATGCGATAGACGTGGTCGGCACCGAAGACGATGACGTACTCCGGATCCTCGTCATAAACCAAATTCAGTGACTGCAGAATCGCGTCCGCCGAACCGGTGAACCAGCGCTTACCCAGACGCTGCTGAGCCGGCACCGGGGTAACGTACTGGCCGGTAATGCCGGACAGCTGCCACGCCTGCGAAATGTGACGGTCGAGCGAGTGGGACTTGTACTGGGTCAGCACACAGATCTTCAGAAAACCTGCGTTGACCAGGTTCGACAGCACGAAGTCGATAAGCCGATAGCTACCACCGAAAGGCACGGCGGGCTTAGCGCGGTCTTCCGTCAGCGGGAAGAGACGCTTGCCTTCGCCACCGGCAAGGACAATGGACAAAACATGTGGTTGACTCCTCACACCAACCAACCTATATGCGATTTACGTTCCTCGCTGCCAGTCTCCCCTCCCCGCTACCCACACCCAGGCATATCAAGCGACGGAAATTGTCAAATCTGGTTACGCTGGAACTATGCGTGTTGCCATGATGACCAAGGAATACCCTCCGGAGATTTACGGCGGAGCAGGTGTTCACGTAACTGAACTGACTCGTTTCATGCGCGGCCTCGACGGCGTTGACGTCGATGTGCACTGCATGGGTGCTCCTCGCGATGAGGCGGATGTATATGTCCACGGCGTTGACCCGGAGTTGAAGGATGCCAACGCCTCGATTAAGACGCTGTCCACGGGGTTGCGCATGGCAAATGCCGCCGCGGCAACCGACATTGATGTCGTCCACTCTCACACGTGGTACTCGGGCCTGGGCGGTCACCTCACTGGTCTGCTCAAGGGCATTCCGCATGTGGCAACCGCGCACTCACTGGAGCCGCACCGCCCATGGAAGCGCGAGCAGCTTGGCGGCGGTTACGACGTTTCCAGCTGGTCCGAGCGCAATGCTATGGAGTACGCAGACGCTGTCATTGCTGTTTCCGCGCGCATGAAGGACGCCATCCTGGACGCCTACCCGCGTATCTCCCCCGACAAGGTTCACGTTGTCCTGAACGGTATCGACACCGAGCTGTGGCACCCGCGCCCGACGTGGGAAGAGTCCAAGGAACAGAACGGCTGGTCTGTCCTGGAGGAGCTCGGCGTTGACCCGTCTCGCCCGATGGTCGCGTTCGTCGGCCGCATCACCCGTCAGAAGGGTGTCGCTCACCTGGTCAAGGCCGCATCGCTTTTCGACGACGGTGTGCAGCTCGTTCTGTGCGCCGGCGCTCCGGACACCCCGGAAATCGCGAAGGAGACTGAGCAGCTCGTCCATGACCTCCAGGAGAAGCGCGATGGCATTTTCTGGGTGCAGGACATGCTGCCGAAGGAGAAGATCCAGGAGATCCTGACAGCCGCGGATTCGTTCGTCTGTCCGTCCATCTACGAGCCGCTGGGCATCGTTAACCTTGAGGCTATGGCCTGTGGCACCGCCGTTGTCGCCTCTGATGTCGGCGGCATTCCGGAGGTTGTCGTCGATGGCGAAACCGGCACTTTGGTTCACTACGACGAGTCTGATCCGGAGGGCTTCGAGCGTGGAATCGCTGCCGCGGTTAACAACATGGTCGCCGACCGCGACCGCGCTACCAAGATTGGCCAGGCGGGTAAGAAGCGTGCTGAAGATGTGTTTAGCTGGGAGAACATCGCTCAGCAGACCGTTGAGGTTTATAAGTCTTTGATGTAGCTGGCTGTCTGCGAGACGCCACGGATGCGCGGTGGACGGAGTCTCCTCATAAGGCCCATCGCTTCCGAGAAGGAAGCGGTGGGCCTTTCTTAGCCTTTTTACTAACCCCGTTCAGGACATTTACTTATGCCCTTGCCCACTTTTCTAAACCTAATTTGAGTTTTGGCTGAATTTATCATTACTGGTCAATAGCATCCTGAGTATGAGATTCACTAAGAAGGTGGCAGCAGTTGGTGCCGCCATTGCCATAGCGCTAGCGGGTGCACTACCGCATCAGGCGCTCGCTACAGAAGTAGCCCCATCCCCTAGTACCGCTACCATCACCGAGCGTGGTCCCCTTGGACAGTCCGGTCGCTGGTTTACCGACGGTGATGGCCGTGCTTTCCTCACTCAGGGGTCGAACATCGTCTACAAGCACGATCCTTACACCCCAGAGGCCGGAGGCTTTAACGAGGACGATGCTGACTGGCTCGTGCAGCAGGGCTTCGACTCCATGCGAGTCGGCATTATCTGGAAAGCAGTAGAGCCAAAGCCCGGCAAGTACAACGACAAATACCTGGATTCCATTGCCCGCACTATCTCCATGCTCACTGAGCGTGGAATCGCGGTCTTGGTCGATGCCCACCAGGACATGTACAACGAGAAGTTCGAAGGCGAATTTGCCCCGGATTGGGCTGTCATTGACGACGGCGTTCCCAGCCTCTTGAAGGTTGGCTTCCCCGCTAACCAGGCCCTCAATATCGGCCTCATTAGGGCATACGACAACTTCCTGAATAACCGCGAAGGGCCGGGCGGTGTTGGGTTGCAGGAGCGTTACGCAGCCATGTGGGGCCATGTCGCCAAACGCCTTGGCGACATGCCGGGACTGATGGGCTACGACATCATTAATGAACCGTGGCCAGGCTCGGCATACCCACTGTGCTATCTGGCTCTCGGCGACTGCGGCCCGGCTAAGGAAAAGCTCGATGAACTGCACCAGAAGGCTGCCAATCAGATTGTCAACAAGGACCCGGACGCTATTGTCCACTACGAGCCCTACTCCATGTGGAACACCGGATTGAACACGAATCCGGCAGCCCCGGAGGTTCCTGAAACCGCTGGTACGGCTCTCAGCTGGCATGTCTACTGCACCACGAATGCCCTGTTCAACACCTACACGGGCTGTGATTTCTTCGATGGTCGTACCTTCGACAATGCGGAAATCGTCTCATCCGGTAACGGCTCGGCCACACTGCTTTCCGAGTTCGGCGCCACCGACGATGCCGATACCCTCAATGGCGTAATTTCGCTTGCCCGGCGCCACATGGTCGGCTGGCAGTACTGGTCCTACTGTGGATGCGACGACCCGACGACGCAGAATCAGAAGGAACAGGGCATGGTCTTCGACCCGAAGGTTCCAGGACCTGTAGGTGCCGATGCCTTCAACCGCGACAAGATGACCATTCTCGCCGCTCCACACCTGCGAGCGGTCGCAGGCACCCCGCAGGCTACTGACTGGAACCGCGACACCCGTGTCTACAAGGCCAGCTGGAACAATAGCCGCGTCGACGGCACCGGAGTTTTCGCACCTGGTTCCACCAGCGAGCTCGTTGTGCCCTCAATCAACTTCCCGAATGGGTTCACAGTGAATGTCGAGGGTGGCCACGCCACTGTCGCTGCCGATGGCCAGACGGTTCATATCGTCTCCACTGCTGACCACGTGTCAGTCACCATCCGGCCGAAGTAGAACCAACCGCTCGATTCACCAAATAACGCCCTGTGGATTCTTCCGCAGGGCGTTTTTCGTGCCGCAGGGTCCTCCCACACCATCGGACCGAAAACCCACCTCAGCTTGGGCTACAAATATCGGGAATATAATGGCTTCCATGACCACTCACGAGAATTTTCCAACGGTCCGACACACAATTTTCCAAAACTCACTGATGTCCGCACTGCTCGATGGCATCTACGACGGCGAGATGACCATTGGCGAAATCCTTGGTCATGGAAACTTCGGCATCGGCACCTTCGACGGTCTCGATGGCGAAATGGTAATCCTCGACGGTGTCTGCTGGCAGGTGCGTCACGACGGCTCCGCGACCCGGGCCACCATGGATCAGCGCAGCCCCTACACGGTGGTCACCAACTTCGTTCCCCACACGGTGATGGATGCGCCGGAAAACCTGACTCGCAAGGAAATTAGCCCCATCATCGATTCCCTGGTGCCGAGCCAAAACTTTATGTACGCACTGCGGATTACCGGCGAATTTGAGTGGGTGAAGACTCGAACCGTCGTAAAGCAGGAAAAGCCGTATCAGAAGATGGTTGATGCGACGGAAGAAGACGCGTCGGTTGATTTCGAGAACCTGCGGGGCACGATTGCGGGCTTCCGCACGCCGGTGTACGAGAAGGGAATTTCGGTGCCCGGCTGTCACGTGCACTTCCTTGCGGAAGGCGGCACCGGCGGCGGGCATGTGCTGGACTTTAAGCTGCGCTCGGGCACTATCGAACTGTGCCCGGGCACTGACCTGCAGCTTCGCCTTCCGCTAACGGCGGAATTCTCGGATGCTGACCTGGATCCGGAAGACCTGGATGAACAGATTCACAAAACCGAGGTCAAGGAGTAGGCGCTAGTCGCCCGGGCGCCCCAGACGGGTGACGTAGGCACGGGCGGTGACGTACATCTCTGCAGGTAGCGCTGCAATGCGTTCCTGCAGCACCTCCGGGTGAATATGGCGTGCCGACGGGCTCATACCGATCTGCGCGGCGATTGCACTCTGGTTGAGGTTCATACCGAACTCCACCAGCTCCGGGTCGCCAACAGGCACGAGGTGCCCCTCGGCCTGGGAAATCATGCGCTCGACCTTGCCGCGCTCGACATCGATGATGCCCAGTGGCTCACGAAGCTCGCCCAGATGACCAGTAGTGGCCGTCAGAACCACAACCTGGCCGCCCGGCTTGAGCACGCGAGCGAACTCCTCCGCGTTGCGAGGTGCGAAGACAACCGTAAGCGCATCGATGGAACCATCACGCAGCGGCAAACGCGCCCACGCATCGGCCACAACCGCACCGAGTCGCGGATGACTCTTGGCCAGGTGCTTGGCGGCCGGCACAGACACATCAATGCCTACACCACGGGAATTGGGAATGCTGTCCAGCGTGTGTGCGAGGTAGTAACCAGTGCCCGCACCGACTTCGCAGATGACTGGCCTGGCGGCCTCGGACACGTTGGCGTCGTCAAGCACATCCTGGACGTTGCCTGTAACTGCCTCAACGAATGGAGCATAGTGGCCACCAGAGAGGAACTCCTCGCGGGCGGTAATCATCTTGGCGTCATCGCCGGTGTAGCGCAGACCAGCCCCACCGGCGAGCGTAACGTAACCCTGGCGGGCGACATCATAGCTATGTCCGGATTCGGACTTCAGAGTCATTCGTTCGGCATCACCAAACTTCAAATCAGTGCCATCGATGGGGTCAGCAAGCACATCAATGATGTCAGCTAGCACGTCGGTCACTCCTCAAACTGAGCTAGAAAAATAATTTTCACTATCTTAGCCCGTGTCGAGCTCAGCCAAGTAACTCCAATGCGAGTTACTGACTACGTTTATGACAAAAATTGCCCGAAAACTGGCTTGAAAGTGTCATAAACTCGCACAGTTTCACATTTGCAGCCCGTACTTTTTGTTCATAACCCCTCATTCGAGCCGTTATCAGGGTTAAGTAGCAAAAAGTGTGTCTGACTTTCAGCATTACTGCTGATTAGGCTGGGTAAATCGGGCGGATATAAGCATCAAGACCTTATATCCGCCCGATTAGTGTTCAATCCACCGGAATGGCACCCGCATGTGCTAATCGGGGGTTGGTGTGCTTTCCGGGTGAGTAAAAACAGACCACGATGCCCGATATGCGCTGGGCAAATGAAGAAAAACGGAACCACTTCTAAAGGCACAACCAGGTGGCGATGCAAGGACCCGAACTGCGGCAGTTCCACGACACGAACCCGCACCGACCGCACGCAGACCCGCGACTTTAAAGCCTTCGTCTCTTATGCCACCTCCACAGCAACGTTGTCTGAACTCGCCCAGCAACAAGGGGTAAGCCGTTGGACACTTGACCGCCGATTCAAACCGTTCTGGCTCATCGACATCCCCAACGACGGTGACCCACAGCGCATCTACGACCAGATCTTCATCGACGGTACCTACACCGCCGCCGGATGCTTGCTCGTCGCAGCCAGCCACGACCACGTCATCGCATGGCACTGGACCAAACACGAAACCGCCCACGCCTACACGCAGCTACTCCGCAAAATCGCTGAGCCGCTCTGCGTCGTCCTCGACGGCGGACAAGGCGCACTTACTGCGATTAAAGCCTGCTGGCCGAACGCGATAATCCAACGATGCCTCGTCCATGCGCAACGCGTCATCCGCCGCTACACCACATCACGACCACGCACCGACGCCGGCAAAGCCATCTACGCCCTGGCGTTGAAACTGACCCGTATCACCACACTCGA
>NZ_JVPT01000053.1:0-18694 GCF_001055915.1 Corynebacterium sp. 212_CJEI
GGGTTAAGTAGCAAAAAGTGTGTCTGACTTTCAGCATTACTGCTGATTAGGCTGGGTAAATCGGGCGGATATAAGCATCAAGACCTTATATCCGCCCGATTAGTGTTCAATCCACCGGAATGGCACCCGCATGTGCTAATCGGGGGTTGGTGTGCTTTCCGGGTGAGTAAAAACAGACCACGATGCCCGATATGCGCTGGGCAAATGAAGAAAAACGGAACCACTTCTAAAGGCACAACCAGGTGGCGATGCAAGGACCCGAACTGCGGCAGTTCCACGACACGAACCCGCACCGACCGCACGCAGACCCGCGACTTTAAAGCCTTCGTCTCTTATGCCACCTCCACAGCAACGTTGTCTGAACTCGCCCAGCAACAAGGGGTAAGCCGTTGGACACTTGACCGCCGATTCAAACCGTTCTGGCTCATCGACATCCCCAACGACGGTGACCCACAGCGCATCTACGACCAGATCTTCATCGACGGTACCTACACCGCCGCCGGATGCTTGCTCGTCGCAGCCAGCCACGACCACGTCATCGCATGGCACTGGACCAAACACGAAACCGCCCACGCCTACACGCAGCTACTCCGCAAAATCGCTGAGCCGCTCTGCGTCGTCCTCGACGGCGGACAAGGCGCACTTACTGCGATTAAAGCCTGCTGGCCGAACGCGATAATCCAACGATGCCTCGTCCATGCGCAACGCGTCATCCGCCGCTACACCACATCACGACCACGCACCGACGCCGGCAAAGCCATCTACGCCCTGGCGTTGAAACTGACCCGTATCACCACACTCGACCAGGCACGGGAGTGGACGCTGCGTCTGCACGACTTCGGACAGGTATTCAAAGCATTCCTCAACGAGAAAACGCCCGTGTCAAAAGAGCGCCGCACACTCAACAACCAGTGGGAATGGACCCATCTGCGAGTTCGCAAGGCATACAACTCCCTGCTGCACCTCTCACGGAAAGGATGGCTGTTTACCTACCTGCAGCCACCACCGAATGCGCTTGAGCCTCAACGCTGGGCTTCAACGACAAACAGTCTGGAAGGCGGCATCAACGCCGGGCTCAAACGCATCGCCGACGCGCATCGCGGCAGGTCCGGGGAACGCCAACGAAAAATGCTCGAGTGGTACCTGCACTCGAAAACGCAACTGCCTGACGACCCATTAAAGATCGCCAGGCAGTGCAATTTCGGCCAAGATCAACTCGCCAAAGTCAACGATCTTGTCGAAGAAGACCACAACAAAGCCGACCATGAAACAGGCCGACCAGCCTTCTACGACAACGCTATCCCAACCGAGTACGAACACTCGATAGGAATCAGAAAAGGCCCCATGAAGTAACAAACGGTGTGCCCGCCCCGCAACACGCCGAGCGGACACACTTTTTGCTACTTAACCCCGTTATCACCTGAAAAAGAAAAGGCGACCTACACCACCTGTGTAGGTCGCCGCTGGGTTAAAACCGGACAGGCTCGCCTCTACCCGGCCTCTACCCGATACCCTACTACTCTGCTACTCCACTACTGCTACAAGCTCTGCACCGAGCTCCTTGGCTTCCTCCGGGGACAGTTCCACCACCAGGCGCCCACCACCATCTGCGGGGACGCGCATTACAATCTTCTTGCCCTCTTTAACTGCCTCCAGCGGACCATCACCGGTACGCGGCTTCATTGCTGCCATGTGAACTCCTTCGTTCTAAGACGTTGTCGATGCAGGAGACGACCAGCCACCCCAGCTCGGCTGTGGTAGCCAGGAGATTGACAATCCCGGTTCAAGACCTCGGTCTAAGACCCCGGCTCAAGATCCCGGTTTAGAATCCCTGTCGGCATTTTCGACTACTTCTCTTCATCATAGTCCTTTGTTTCACGCAGCGGCATGGGTGAAGCGCCTCAAACTACGCCCCTTACACCAGCCCACGCACCGGATGCAGTGGTGCAAAATCACCGGAAATAGCCAGAGTCATACGGCAAACATCAAGAGTTTCGGACACCTGATGCGAACGGAACACCGCCACGCCGGCAGCTGCCGCATGGGCGGTCGCAGCCAAGGTGCCGGGCACACGCTGCTCGACCGGGCGGTCCAAAGTCTCACCGACGAAGTCCTTATTCGACAGCGCCATGAGCACCGGCCAGCCTGTAGCCACGAGCTCATTGCAGCGCCGCAGAAGCTCGAGGCCGTGGTAGGTGTTCTTGCCAAAGTCGTGGGTGGGATCGATGAGGATGCGGTCCTCCGGCACGCCAGCGTCCACTGCCCTCTGGGCGAGCTTGCCGGTTTCTGAGATGACATCGTCCACGACGTCGTCGTAACGCACGCGAACCGGATTGGTGCGTGGCAGTGCTCCACCGGTGTGTGAGCAGACGTAACCCATCCCGTGGGCGCCAGCGACTTCCAGCAGCTCCGGGTCATGGCCTGCCCAAGTGTCGTTGATGAGGTTGGCGCCAGCTTTGATGGCGGCTTCCCCGACTTCGGCGCGCCAGGTGTCGACGCTTATGTGCAGGTCAGGATAGCGTTCGCGGACCTTCGCGATGGTCGGCACCACGCGCTCAATTTCCTCAGCAACAGTTACTTCCGCACCGATACCGGCCTTGACGCCGCCGATGTCAACAATGCCCGCGCCTGCCGCAACAACTTCGTCGACGCGAGCGAGCGCGGCCTCCTCCGCAGCCGTTGCGCCACGGTCATAGAAGGAATCCGGGGTGCGATTGACGATGGCCATCACCGTCGGCACCGCGGAGCCCTGATAAAAACTCTGCACAGCGTCTTACCTCTCGCTGAAGCGACGGACTCGGCGGAGCTTTTCGGGAACGTCAGAGGTTGGCTCACACTCTTCCATCAATTTTTCGTGCGCGGCCTCGATGTACTCGACTGCTTCTTCAATGGAGTCGGTGACCAGAAAAAGGTTCATATCTGTCGGAGAAATCAGCTCCATGGCCACCAGTTTCTCACGCATCCAATCAACCAGCCCCGACCAGAACTCAGTGCCCAGCAGCACGATTGGGTAATTTTCCACCTTCTCGGTCTGCACCATCACCAGTGACTCAAAGAGTTCATCGAGCGTGCCGAATCCACCCGGCAGACAAATAAACGCCTGCGAGTACTTCAGGAACATGGTCTTGCGCACGAAGAAGTAGCGGAAGTTCATGCCCAGGTCGACCCAGTCATTCAAGTGCTGCTCGTGCGGCAGCTCAATGCCCAGCCCAATGGACAGGCCGTCGGCGTCGTAGCAGCCGCGGTTGGCGGCTTCCATGATGCCCGGGCCGCCGCCAGTGATGGTCGCGTAACCCGCCTCCGCCAGCGCCTTGCCCAGGTCGAAGCCCCACTGGTAGTACGGGCTGTCCTCTGGCAAACGTGCCGAACCATACACCGTCACCGCCGGCGGAATCTCCGCCAACGCACCAAAGCCGTCAACGAACTCCGACTGAATGCGCAGCACACGCCAGGTGTCGTTGTGCAGCCAGTCCGTGTTCGGGTTGTGTGACAACAGCCTGCGGTCGGTCGTAGACGCCTGCGGTTCGCCCGCCTGTCGAATCGCGATTGGGCCGCGGAGTGCACGGCGCTTAGCTGGGGACGGAGTACGTACAGGTTTCATAACCTCACAATGTATGCCAGCAATGACATACGCGCACCCGCTCAGCGAGGGCAGGGTGTGACTCTAGGCTCACTCAGCCACCGGCGCGGTGGTCAAGTACCGCCGCAGGTCCTCCCACAGCGCCGTAATGCACTCGACCGGAATCTGCTCATCCTTCTTGTGGCAGTACGCCGGATCACCCGGGCCGAAGTTCACCGCAGGAATGCCGAGCGCCGAAAAACGCGCCACATCGGTCCACCCAAACTTGGGCTTTACGACGTCGCTTGCGACCGCAACCAACTCCTTCGCAGCAGCCGCATGCAGTCCCGGCAGTGCCCCAGGGCTCGCATCCTCGACATCGACGGTGAGGTCCTCGGCCGCAAACTCGTCGAGTCCCAGCACCTCGCGGAAGTGTGCCATGGCCTCATCGGCGCTGCGGTTGGGCGCGAATCGGAAGTTGACTCGCAGCACCGCCTCGTCGGGAAGCGTGTTGGTGGCAACCCCGGCCTCCAGCCAGACGACGTTGAGCCCTTCGCGGTAGGCCAAACCGTCGATATCCACGGTCTGCGGTTCATAGGCGGCAATGCGTGACAGCACCGGTGCTAACTTGTGCACGGCGTTGTCGCCGAGCCACGCCCGAGCCGAGTGTGCACGTGTGCCGTGAGCGGTCAGACGCAGGCGAATAGAGCCCTGGCAGCCGGCTTCGATGACATTGCCGCTGGGCTCGCCCAGCAGAGCGACATCGCCAGTCAGGAGCTCCGGATGCGACTCACTCAAGTGCCGCAACCCGTTGAACTCCGCGGCGACTTCTTCGCATTCGTACATGATGAGTGTCAGGTCGCGCTGCAACTCCTGGCTTGCCGCCAGCGTCGCAAAAGCATGCAGGTAGACCGCGTCACCGCTTTTCATATCCACAGTTCCGCACCCAAAGAGTGCGTCTCGTCCCTGCGCGTCTACCCCACGCGTCGAGGGCACATTGTCCGCAGTTGGCACCGTATCCAGGTGCCCTGCCAAAATCACGCGCTGCGGTAACCCCCGATGGGTCCGCGCAATCACGTTGTTGTCAATGCGCAGGACCTCAATCGACTCATCTGCCTGCGCGACCTCACGCAATGCCGCCTCGACGGCATCCGCTATCGCGGTCTCATTGTGGGACACCGATTCGATGTCCACCAGTGCCGCCGTGAGGTCTACAGGATCTTGGAGCAGATTTAACTTCGATTTCACATCAATTAAGCGTACAAACCATTGTGCGCCAGCGAAACCAGAATTTTGTGATGAATATGCGCCGCACGACCATTGATCGCATCTCCATTGGCGGGCGCGCCACCGCCGAGGAACAGCGCCAGCTCATGCGGTTCGGCGGAGGTCACACCAATTCTCCCCTCCGCCGGACGCTTAAGCCCATCAGCCACCTCAAAGACCAGGGTTTTCGCTCCTTCCGGGAGAGTTTGAGCAATGATTTCCTCCGGAGTTTCGCTTGCCGACGACCCCAGCGCCCGCTCCTCCCCCGCATTATCGGTCACCTCTCCGTTGCCGCTTTCTTCCTCGACAACGCCCGCGCCGGGTCCATAGACCACAGCCACACGGGAGCCATAGACCGCAATCACCGGACGCAGCTCATTCGTGCTGACGATCACCGTAGAACCGGCCAACGGCTTGCAGACGGCCGCGACAATCTTGGCCGTTGCATGTGGCAGCTGCACTGGAGTGGGATCGATGTCTCGTCGATAAGCAGGACGAAGCGTTTCGGCGACATCGCCCAGCTCATCGCGCTCCCACATCGGCAGAGCGTCGATGCGTGCCTGCTGATCGCGGTTCTTGCGCTCCAGCAGAAGACGGGCGATCATGCCACCACCGAGCCCCACTGCGATGGCAACTGCGATAACCAGCACAAGACGGTTCGGCGCGATGAGCGCAACCACTGCGGCAATCACCACGCCGACTGCCCCAATTGGCATTGCTCGCGGTGGCAAAACGAAACCAAAGAAGCTGGCTACGGCAAGAATCCAAGCACTCAGCAGTGCGAATCCGACATAGAAGACCACCGGCACGGCCAGGACGAAGCCGAGTCCGAGCACACTAACAGCAATGATGAGGCTAACTAAGAACCACTGCTTCATTTTCTGTGTGCTTTCAAGGCCAGCTAGGGGCATAGTTCATCCTTCCGCGAAGATTCCTTAAAGGGATACTAATATTAAGAATCATGATTACATCTGGTGCTGTCGCTACGGGAATCGCCAACATCGCAATGGACGGTACAGTTCTTGATACTTGGTTTCCCGCACCTCAGTTGAGCGATGAGGTCGTAGAGTCGAGCACTCACCGGCTCGGCGCCGCTGATTTGACCCCACAGCTGCTTCGTCAAGTGATTTTGGACGAGGATCGCCGCGTGGAGCAGGTGGCAGTGCGCACGTCCATTGAGGATTTGTCCAAGCCGGCTGTCGACCCGCACGATGCCTACCTGCGCCTGCATCTGCTCTCTCACCGCCTGGTCAAGCCACATCAGCTCAACACCAAGGGGCTCTACGAGCTGCTCCACGTCGTGGCGTGGACCAACAAGGGGCCATGTCTGCCGGATAACTTCGAGCAACTGCGTACCCACTTGCGTGTCCGCGGCCTGATTCACGTCTACGCCATCGACCGCATGCCGCGCATGGTCGACTATGTGCTGCCCGCAGGTGTCCGCATTGCAGAGGCCGAGCGCGTGCGGTTGGGCGCTTATCTGGCACCGGGTACGTCAGTACTGCGCGAGGGATTTGTCTCGCTGAACTCGGGCACTCTGGGCCCATGCAAGATTGAGGGACGTCTTTCCTCCGGTGTTGTCATTGGCGCGCACACGAAGGTGGGGCTGTCGGCCTCCATCATTGCTGCTCACGACGATTCCGGTCAGCGTAAGCCGCTCACGGTTGGCGAGCGCTGCCACATCGATATCGCGGCCGGCACCGTCGGCGTCAGCCTCGGTAATGACTGCATTATTGACCGAAGCATCCTCATTGCCCCCGATACGCCCATCGATGTCCCCGCGGAGAACCGCCGTATTCAGGCATGGGAAATCTCCGGCCGCAACAATATGCACTTCTACCATCACCCGGACCACTCGGCAGTGTGCGTCCGCCGCACGGAACGCCCGGGCAATGACGAAGGTACCGCTACTTTCACTCAGCTTGCCGACGTGCCGGATGAGCTGGCCGGATAACCTACTTTAGGTGTCTTGAAGGCACATTAATGGGCCCCGAAACGGTGAATGGGGGTAAACCCGTAATACGGTTATTGCCCCTGTTATCAGCGAGGTAATGTTTGCGACATGACCGAATCGCAAATTACCTCCACCTCCGGCGAGACATCTCAGCTGGGCAAGGGGCTGCAGGTTCGACACCTGACCATGATGGGTCTTGGCTCCGCAATCGGTGCCGGTCTTTTCCTTGGTACGGGCGTCGGCATTAAGGCAGCTGGCCCGGGTGTTCTCATTTCCTATGTCATCGCTGGCTTCATTGTCGTCCTCGTCATGCAGATGCTCGGCGAGATGGCCGCTGCCCGCCCGACACCGGGTAGCTTCTCCACCTATGCTGAGATGGCCTTTGGTTCTTCGGCTGGCTTTGTCCTCGGTTGGCTCTACTGGTTCATGCTCATCATGGTGCTCGGTGCTGAAATCACCGGCGCCGGTGCCATCATGGGTGCGTGGTTCGGTATTCCGGGCTGGATTCCAGGCCTGATCTGTGTTGTCTTCTTCGCTGTAGTGAATTTGGCGAATGTGCGCGGTTTCGGCGAGTTTGAGTTCTGGTTCGCGTTCATCAAGGTCGCGGTGATTATCGCGTTCTTGGTCATTGGCGTTCTTCTTTTCTTCGGTCTGCTGCCAGGCACCAGCTTCGTCGGTACGACGCATATTGCCGAATCCGGATTCCTCCCGAATGGCGTTTCCGGCATTGCCGCTGGTCTGTTGGCTGTGGCCTTCGCCTTCGGCGGTATCGAGATTGTCACGATTGCCGCTGCTGAGGCCGAGGATCCGCAGCGCTCCATCGCTGCTGCTGTCCGCTCGGTAATCTTCCGCATCTCTGTGTTCTACCTGGGCTGCGTGACCGTCATCATCCTGCTGTTGCCGTACTCCCAGATCGACGGCGCTGACTCCGCAGCTGAGTCGCCGTTCACCCAGGTTCTAAAGCAGGCGAACATTCCAGGTGCGGTTGGCTTCATGGAGGCCATTATCGTTCTGGCGCTGCTGTCCGCATTCAACGCTCAGATTTACGCCACCTCTCGCCTGGTCTACTCGATGTCCACCCGCGGTGAGGCACCGCGCTTCTTCGCCCACACCAATGAGCACGCAGTTCCGAACCGTGCGGTCATCATGTCGATGGTCTTCGCCTTCGTCTCTGTTGGCCTGCAGGTTGTCTTCGACGGCTCGAGTGTCCTGGTCTTCCTGCTGAACGCTGTCGGCGGCTGCTTGCTGGTGATCTGGCTGGTCATCGCCCTGTCCGAGATTAAGCTGCGCCCGCAGATGGAGGCCAACAACGAGCTTTCCGTTCGCATGTGGGCCTACCCGGCACTGTCCTGGGTAGCGGTCATCCTGATCCTGGGCCTCGCTGTTGGCATGCTCACCGATCCTGGTGCTCGCCAGCAGGTTATCGCCGTTGTGTGTGTCACTGCGTTCCTCGCGGTACTCGCTGCACTGACTAAGAAGAGCCGCACCGCGGCCCGCGAGGCTCTCGAGTCCAGCGAAAGCAACTAGCCCATGACAATTAATTGCAGGGTCTAACCACCCTGCTACCCCTATCCGAACACTTCCTTGCTACACATTTGCGGAACACTTTTCATAGATAGGGATATGCCGGTAGCCTGTTTTCCATGAAATTTGGAGCACAAGCTACCGGCATTGCCACTTTTAACAACGATACTGTTCTCGACGTCTGGTTCCCCGCCCCCAAGCTCATCGAAGAGGGCGTGGCAACCTCCACCACGACCGGAACCATCGACGCCGACGCACTGCCTGAAGATTTCACCTACCTCACAGATCTGGCCGTAGCCGATGCGGACCGCGGCACCACCCGCCATCTGGTCACAGCTACCATCGCTTCACTCGATGACGCACCAGTTGACACCATCGATGCCTACCTGCGCCTCCATTTGCTGTCCCACCGCCTGGCCACCCCCAACAGCATCAACCTGGACGGCATCTTCGGCAAGCTCAACAATGTGGTGTGGACGAATTTTGGCCCCTGTGCTGTCGAAGGCTTCGAGGTAACCCGAGCCAAGCTGTCGCGCCGCGGGCCTGTCACCGTCTACTCCATCGATAAATTCCCCCGCATGGTCGACTACGTCACTCCCACCGGAGTCCGCATCGGTGACGCTGACCGCGTACGCCTAGGCGCCCACCTCGCAGAGGGCACCACAGTCATGCACGAGGGCTTCGTCAACTTCAACGCAGGCACGCTTGGACACTCCATGGTGGAAGGCCGTATCTCTCAGGGGGTCGTCGTCGACGACGGCTCCGATATCGGCGGTGGTGCGTCCATCATGGGCACACTATCCGGTGGAGGTAAGGAAGTTGTGTCCGTCGGCAAGCGATGCCTACTCGGTGCGAACGCTGGACTCGGCATCTCGCTCGGCGATGACTGCGTACTCGAAGCCGGGCTCTACATCACTGCCGGCACCAAGTGCCACGTTGCCCTAGACGGTGTGAAGAAGACGCTCAAGGCCCGCGAGCTCTCGGGCGGATCGAATATGCTCTTCCGCCGCAACTCGCTCTCTGGTGCAGTCGAGGTTGTGCCGTGGGCTGCCGAAAAGGTGAAGCTCAGCGCGGAGCTGCACGCTAACTAAGGGGTCGTCGGCACGTCTGCCGGGGCCGCGATAGTCCGCGCGCTCCGGTAGGCACGTCGCTCACCAGTGACGGGGTCGACAAAGGCCAGCGCGGTCGCCGTCAATCGCAACTGCGGCGTGTACTTTGGCACTCCACTCGCGCTTGCCGACGGCCCCTGCGCCCCCGCTTCCCGGCCATAGGTATCCTCACCGAGGATGGGATAGCCTAGCCAGTCCATCGTCGCCCGCAGCTGATGCGTGCGGCCCGTATGGGGCTGTAGCCGCCAGTGCCCCACCTGCATGCGGCTGCCGCAATGCCCACAACCACAGCCGACTGCGTGCAGCGGAATGCTGGTGCTGGTCGCACCACCGCCATGGCTGTTCGCCAGCACATCGCCGATGTCCGCGGCTACTCGGCCGAGGAAGGTCACGGTTGTGCGTGCGAGCTTGAACTTGGGATTCTTCGCGGCAGCGCGAGCGAAATCGTCGGTCTCCACGACTTTTACTCCGCGCCCCGCCGGGTTGGGATCGAGCAGAAGCGTGACATCCCTGGTTTCCCCCACATGCCAATCATCGGGCATCACGGTGAGGCATTCGTATTCTTTGGTGATTTCCTGGTTTTGGAAAAGCTGCTGGTAGCGCGCACGGGTAGCCGGATTCCGGGAAAGCAACAGCAGCCCACTGGTCAGAAGATCCAGGCGGTGGACGGCCACTATCTCCGGTTCCCCGAGACTACGTCGCAGTCGCTCCTGCACGGTATTGGCCACGATGCGGCCATTGGGGGTTGCGGGCAGAAAAGGCGGCTTGTCTACGACCAAAAACTCATCGGTGTCGGCCACAATTGCCGGCTCAAAGGGGATGTACTCCTCGCGCTCGTGAGCGGCAGCATCGACTTGCGCTGTCTGACGGTTCTTCTCAAGGCCCCACCACGCATCTCGGTTACCTGCGGCACGTCCCACGGCACACTCCCTTTTTCATGATTTGGTCTATGCCGACGTCGGCACCTTTTGCAGCATTCGGCCTACTCGGACCAACACATCTGGCCGTGCTAGCCGCGAATGCGCGCCGCGGCCACTTCGATGTCGTTGAGCGTCGCTGTGAGCCCCACTCGCACGTGCTGCACACCCTTGGGGCCGTAGAAGCTGCCCGGCGCGACCAGGATGCCGCGTTCGGCCAGCCAATCAACCGTCTGCCAGCAGTCTTCCCCGCGAGTAGCCCACAGATAGAGCCCGCCCTCGGAGTCCTCGATACGAAAACCTGCGGCTACCAGTGCATCATGCAGAATCCCACGGCGGTCACAGTAGCGCTGCTTTTGTTCGGCCTCGTGGGAGTCGTCGTTAAGCGCGGCGATCGTGGCGTGCTGGATGGGCCCCGGCATCATCAGCCCCATGTGACGGCGCACGGAAACCAGCTCGGCAATAAGGTCCGCATCGCCAGCGAACCAGCCGGTGCGGTACGACGCCATGTTCGACGTCTTGGACAGCGAGTGAATAGCCAGCAGGTTGGTGAAATCACCGTCGCACACTCGCGGGTCGAGAATACTGACTGGCTGTTCAGTCCAGCCGAGCCCCAGGTAGCACTCGTCAGAGGCAACAATGACGTCCCGAGCACGCGCCCACTCAACCACCTTGCGCAGGTGTTCAACACCGAGGACCTTGCCGTTGGGATTCCCCGGGGAATTGATGAACATCAGCGTCGGCGAGGCGGGGCCGATTTGCGTCAGCGAGTCCGCACGCAGCAGCTCAGCGCCTGCGATGCGCACGCCGACCTCGTAGGTGGGATATGCCAGCTCGGGGATGACGACGGTGTGCCCCGCGCCTACGCCGAGGAGGAAGGGAAGCCAGCCAATCGCTTCCTTGGTGCCGATGACCGGAAGCACATTGCCGCCATTGACCGCTGACTCCAGTCCCGTCACGCCGTAGCGCCGCGCCATCGCTGCAACAATCGCAGCACGTAGCTCAGGCGTGCCGACGGTCTGTGGGTAGCCCGGTGCGGCAGCACCTTCGGATAGGCCTTGCCGGATTATCGGAGCAACTTCATCGACTGGTGTGCCGACCGAGAGATTGACCATGCCCTCTTCATGCGCAGCCGCAGTGGCTTTCGCCTGCGTGAGAGAATCCCACGGAAACTGAGGCAAAAGAGAACCGGGAGTTACGCGCTTACGGGCAGCTGACATGGTCGGTGATGAAGTCCTTCCCGGGAAAAGAAATAGGTTTAATCCTCTGTGGTTTTAGTCTTCTGCCTGCGGCGGCAGAGCTGCCACGAATGGCACATCGAAGTCCTGGGGGCCGAGCTTGGCGGCACCGCCCGGGGAACCCAGCTCATCGAACCAGTCGACATTGGCATCGATGAATTCAACCCACTCATCCGGAACATCGTCCTCGTAGAAGATGGCCTCGACTGGGCAGACCGGTTCACAAGCGCCACAGTCCACGCACTCATCAGGGTGAATGTAGAGCATGCGCTTGCCCTCGTAAATGCAGTCAACCGGGCACTCTTCAACACAGGCACGGTCGAGGACGTCAACACATGGCTGGGCAATGATGTAAGTCATGGTTTTAGGTTTAAGAACCTTTCTCACAAGATATGGGATGAGGCTTTCGCTATCTGTCGATTATGCCGTTCCGACGAGAAACAGAGCAAAATAGACAGAGCGGTATATTCAGATTGGAGTCTACACCCAACGTGGGTGTTGTTTTCAACTGGCTCCAGAAAGAGCCACATTGATGCGGGCCTGCCCTGTATCAATTCCTCACCGTCTCCTGCAGTATCCGCTGCGGTTTTCGCTAGAGTGCCCGCAGATGGCGCAGCGGCCAGGCACCGCCCAGCACACCGCAAACAAGCAGCAGCACTGTTCGCAACCACTGCCCCATTGCCAAGTCCCCACCGAAGGGCAGCACTGCCCACAGCAGAATGCCTGCAAAGCCCAGCACCCAGATGACAGTCGGAATTGCAGCTTTGGAGCGATCGCGTGTCCACAGCAACGCTGTGTTGGTGATAATCAGATTGGCAATATAGGCCAGCGGAATGGTCCACGGCAACGGAATAGCAACCGAGCCGATGGTAATCCACGCTCCGAGGAAAACTACTTCAATCACCAACGCTGCCAACGCAGCCAGCGACAGCCAGACTAGCGCTACTGTGACCTCCCCCTGATGGAAGTTCTCGCGTGGCTGCGAACGTTCCGGGTCACCCCAATAGCGCTCATCCCCGAATGTGCGCTTTTCAATACTCAAGCGCTCGTTCTTCAACTTTCCGCCAGCAGCGTTAATCAAGTCTTCGCTTTCGTGAGGCTGAGGGTTACTCATCGTCCGCACTCCCCTCCGCTTCCAGATCCACGCTCGGTACAGAGTCGACGCTCGCTACCGGCTCTGGCAGTAATTGGATATTCACCAGCTCCCCCAGCTCTTCCAGGGACGCAGCGGTCGCCGTACCAAAACGGTATGCCTCAGTCGGTGTCACCGGCTGACACAGCAAATTGGAAAACGCCCAGACGGCTCGCGCACGACCAGAGCCGTCGGTCTGCCCATAGACAGCATCAGGATTGACCTCGCTAACGGAACCATCGGCGAACCACACTTGTGTCGCATGCGCGCGCATGGCCTCAACCTTGGCAGCCACAGCGGCATCATCCAGCTGAACCTCGAAATGGCCGGTCACGGTAGCGAAGTCGTCGACATCGCACGCCTGCCAGGTCTCCGGCACCACGGTAATGGCATCCAGCCCCGCCACCATTGCCTCACGATCGGTGACCGCCCACAGCGTCGGAAAGCGATTTCCGCACGCCGCGACAGTGATATCGTGCGCGCGAATGTGGTCCGGGTGCCCATAGCCACCATCGGCATCGTAAGTAATGACCACATCTGGCTGCAGCTCATCGAGGATGGTGCGAAGCTGGGCGACCGCCTCATCACCTGAGTTCATGAACGCACGGGGATGCTCATTGCCCTTGTCCCCTGCCATACCGGAATCACGCCAACGCCCGGCACCACCGAGGAAACGTGGCGCATTGTCTGGGCCATTGGCCCCCAGCGCACGCAGCGCCGAGCGCAACTCGGCGACGCGGAAACCGCCCAACTGGTCAGCTTCATCAGCAACTAGCCCCTGGTACGGCGCGCCGATGACCTCTCCCAGCTCGCCCATCGTGCAGGTCACTACGCTTACCGACGCTCCGGAGCGCGCGGCAGCCGCAATCAAACCACCTGTCCAAATGGACTCGTCATCTGGATGTGCGTGAACAAAAAGTAACTTCACGGGCTTTCTTACTTCCCCTTGTTCTCCTGGTCGGCGTTATCGCGGACTTCTTGGTTCTGACCCGAACCGTCCTGCTCAGTATCTTCGCGTGGACTATCTCCGGGTTGAGAATTCTCCGACGATTCTCGAGTCCCGCTTTGCGTCGCGACTCGGCGAACCTCGCCCAGAACACCGAGGCGGCCCAACACTGGGTCATCAGTCCACTGGGAAGAGTCCTTCCGCCCGGTAATTGTAATTTCCGGGCTGACGACCGTCAGCAGGCCGTCTTTCACCAAAGTCAGCTCGATACTGTGGCCAGCAATGATATCGGCGAGTTCAGCGGGCAACGCAGAACTGTCGGGAGCGAGCAGCTCATCAACCTGCGGGTCACAAAGGCCGGAGAGATTCTCGCTCCGAGCAGCCGATTTCGGAGCGACAGGTACTCCATTTAGGTCAGCTGGCTCCGCTGAGGTAGAAGATTTGGACCGTTCAGACGGTGTTGTCCCGTCCAGCGAGCTCTCCTCTTCAGCACTCTTTTCCCGATCTCCACTTGGCGCGGGCTTTGTCGAACTGTCAACGCCCTCAGACTCAGACTCGGATTCTGACTCAGACTCGGTAGCCGACTCTGCGTCTACTTCATCCAGGTCCTTCGGCGGTAGCGAACTGATCGAGCCTTCCGTACACGCATAGCGTTCCCGGGCCGCCTGGACGGAATTGGGCTGCTCTGCCCATGCCACCACGGCATCGACGGTTCCGTAGGGCAACGAAGACCGCAGCATGTCCGCCGGAGAATACGAAACAACGGTGGCGGGGATACCAGCTGCAGTCAACTGGTCAGCGACCGCAAAAGCCGCAGCGCGTGCCGCTATACCGTCGCTAATGATGCCGATTCGTAGCGGATTGTCCTCGGTAAATCCGGCCTGAGGTGCCTCGGATTTCTCCTGTTCACCACCGTCACCAGAACCACCCGCGATTCGGCGTCCGGTGGCCACCTCTGAGACCTGTGCAACGTTGATGGTGCGCAGAATAGCCCGGCGGACGGACTCGTCGGCAAGCCTGCTCGACGCGAGGTTGGTACTGAAAACCAGTTCCCGGTTGGGCTCATGGAAGAACTCAGCAACACCGGGGACCAGACCGTACGTCAGCTCAGAGGTCTCCGTCGGACGGACCTGCACGGCCTGGATCTGCCTCGACCGCAGTTGCTCCGCACCATCGATGGCACTACGCATGGCACGCAGCGTAATAACCTCCGAGGCTGCTGGCTGCTCACCCCAGTAGCGGTCATTTCGAACCAGTCGAATGATGTTGCGGCCGACATCCATCGACTCGACGGTGTACTGCCCACCGGAGGCCGGGAAACGGCTGGCCAGCCCCTCGGAAAAACCATCAGTGTTCGACCGCATCAAATGCGCTGGCAAGAGATGTGCAAACAGGCGCTGCCAATGCGTAATCGGCTGAGTGAACGTCACATCAATCTGACGACCTCCGTCGGAGACATCAATGGATTTAATCAGCTCATAAGTCGCCGTATCCAGCGATCCTGGCGTGGACGTGACTTGGGAAAATAGGTAGCGGAAGTCCTCGCCACTGATTGGCGTACCATCGCTCCACTGCGCCCCTTTTCGAATGCGGTAGCGGACATGCTCTGCCACTACCGTCGGATCCGTGATGTCAACATCGGCCGCTTTCCCGTTTCCAGCTCCGTTTCTGGCGTCACCGTCTTTGCTGTCATCACTCTCGATGACCTGCACGGAATCCAGCAAGTCGGAGTTGAGCAGCCACTGGGGAGCTCCTGCCGAGCGAGCATTGGCAGCGTTATCCACCACTCCGGGAGCTTGCGCGGAGGCACTAGCGTCACCAGCCTCGCCCTCTACCGGCGCAGGGGTGAAAACACTAGGCAGTGTCAGTCGCGCTACCAGGCTGGTCACCGGGGAGACGTCGGCAAGCAAATGCGGATTGAAGCCTTCGACAAACTCGTCGACACCGACCGTGACTTCACGCATCTTTTTGGCCTGGTCAGCGGTGTCTTCCTGTTGCACCGGCGCTTCCTGCTGCCCGGGCACAGTCGGAGCGTCCGACGGGCGAGCCATGCACGAAGACGCCAAAGCCGCCGTCACGCAGAGTGTCGATGCTACGAAAAATCGACGAGAAGCTGCGTGACGACGGCTGCGAATAAACATATCCACGAGATTACTCGACACCTGGCCGAGTCAGTTACCCCGAGACTGGTTTTCAGGTGGCCCAGTCCCCTAGCAACCCGAATTACTTCTTATTCATGGCCTTCGCGCGGGAACGAGCGCGAGCGCGATCGGTGGCGCTGAGGATCTGCTTGCGTACGCGAATGCCCTCCGGGGTGACCTCAACACACTCGTCAGCGCCACAGAACTCCATAGCCTCATCGAGGGAAAGCTTGTGCGCCTTCTCCAGAGTCACGGTCGCATCAGCCGAGGCTGCGCGCATATTGGTCAGCTTCTTTTCCTTGGTGATGTTGATGTCCATGTCCTCATCACGCGGATTCTGGCCAACGACCATGCCCTCGTAAGCCTGGTCACCCGGCTCGACGAAGAAGGTACCGCGGTCAGAAAGCTGGATTAGCGCGTAAGCGGTGATCTGGCCAGTACGGTCAGCGACCAACGATCCCGTCGGACGGTCCTTAATCTCGCCTGCCCACTCGCCGTAACCGGCCGAGTAGTGATTGGCGATACCGGTGCCCTTGGTCTCCGTCATGAAGGTGGTGCGGAAGCCAATCAGACCGCGCGACGGAATGAGGAACTCCATTCGCACCCAACCGGTGCCCTGGTTACCCATCTGTTCCATGCGCCCCTTACGAGCCGCCATCAGCTGAGTGACAGCACCCAGGTGCTCTTCAGGGACGTCGATGGTCAGGTGCTCGTACGGCTCCTGAACCTTGCCGTCGACGGTCTTGGTAACAACCTGCGGCTTACCGACGGTCAGCTCAAAGCCCTCACGGCGCATAGTTTCAACCAGAACGGACAGCGCCATTTCACCACGGCCCTGCACCTCCCAGGCATCCGGGCGCTCAGTCGGCAGCACGCGCAGCGAGACGTTACCAATCAGCTCCTGGTCCAGGCGGGCCTTGACCATACGAGCGGTCAGCTTATCGCCGCCACCCTGGCCTGCCAGTGGCGAGGTGTTCACGCCGATCGTCATAGAAATAGCCGGCTCATCGACCAGGATGCGCGGCAGCGGGTCCGGATGCTCGGCATCACAGAGAGAGTCACCGATCATGACCTCGTCGATACCGGAGATAGCGGCGATGTCACCAGCAATGGCTTCTTCAGCAGGAACACGGGTCACGCCGACGGTACGCAGCAGCTCCGCGACCTTCGCGTTCTTGACATGCTCATTGCCCTCGGAGTCGTAATGAATCCACGAAATCTGCTGTCCCTTGCGGATACGGCCCTTGTGGATACGAATCAGACCAATTCGACCAAGGAAGGAGCTGGAGTCCAGGTTGGTCACCTGCGCCTGCAGCGGGGCATCGATCTCAGCGGACGGCTCCGGGAGGACCTCGGTGATGACGTCGAACAGCGGCTGCAGGTTCTCGGACTCCGGCAGGTTGCCGTTACCCGGGTTCTCGGTCGAAGCCTTACCGGCACGACCAGAGGCATAGAGAACCGGCAGCTCAAGGTTGCGCTCAGCGACCTCTGCAGCTTCCGGGTCTTCCAGGGTGGAGGCTAGCTCTAGCAGCAGATCCTGTGCTTCCTCGACAACCTCGTCGATACGTGCATCTGGGCGGTCAGTCTTATTGACCACAATAATCACCGGCATGCAGGCAGCAAGCGCCTTGCCCAGGACGAAGCGGGTCTGCGGCAGCGGACCTTCAGAGGAGTCGATCAACAGCACGACGCCGTCAACCATGGACAGTGCGCGCTCCACCTCGCCACCAAAGTCGGCGTGACCAGGGGTGTCAATGACGTTGATGATGAGGTCTTCGCCGTTCTTGCCCTCACCTTTTCGGCGAATAGCGGTGTTCTTCGCCAAGATGGTGATGCCCTTTTCCTTTTCAAGGTCACCAGAGTCCATCACTCGGTCTGCAACTTCTTCGTGGTCGCTGAAAACGCCGGACTGCTCCAGCATGGCGTTCACGAGAGTGGTCTTGCCATGGTCGACGTGTGCGACAATGGCGACATTACGGAACTCGGTATCGCTCACAGGCGGATAGCTCCTAACAAGCTAAGAGGACTAAAAGAAAAAAGATACGGCCTTGCTCTAAAGAACTGTCTTTACGACTGCCTTTAACGCCCCGCATCAACGCGTAATAAAGCGTTCTACAGTGTACTCCTTCTTAATGGCCCTGCACATCTGGCAGAGATTCTCGCAACCCCGAGCACCTATCCGTCATGCAAAGTGGCACTGCCGCGCCACCCTTAGGGATAAATTACCCCCTTACTGCACCCCCGCTTTACCGACAGCCATAACGGCATATCCGCCAACGCCACAACGCTTCACGACGGCAATCTCTCAGCCCGCCATGTGACACATGTGACCAAATGCCATAGTTGTAACCCCACGGGATGAGACTTGACTTCACCCGCTTACGCGCTGCGAAACACCATTAACCCCACACGCATACATGAAGTCCTAATTTTCACAATCATCTCGTTCTACACCAAGAATCACTCTAATTAACTTGCGACACGCGGGAATCCGTGCGTTAATCCCCTGAGAAGATTCTGAACATTTCTTTTTCAAATCTTTCCAATTCCCGTTGGAGTCGTTCTAAGATGAGCAACGATTCCGAAATTTTGATTCCGACTCCAATAGCCCACGAATGAGAGGTTCTTCACCGTGGTTTCGACTGGACGCTCCTTCCTGCGCCGTGCCGCAGCGACCTTGGGTGCAGCTGCAATTCTCACTGCGGGCATGACTCCCGCCGCTTCTGCTTCCCCGTCGCTGGACTCCCTGAACATCGCTTCGCCGAATCTCTACGGCAACGCGCGCGACATCATTAACTCCCCAGGCGTTCCTGAGGAAATTTCCAGCGCACTGAACAAGGGAATTGACTTCCTGACTGGTGAGGGCGAGGGCGAGCCGGGCTTCAAGGTTCCGGAAGGTGCCCCGAAG
>NZ_JVPT01000054.1:0-140341 GCF_001055915.1 Corynebacterium sp. 212_CJEI
TCGAGTGTGGTGATACGGGTCAGTTTCAACGCCAGGGCGTAGATGGCTTTGCCGGCGTCGGTGCGTGGTCGTGATGTGGTGTAGCGGCGGATGACGCGTTGCGCATGGACGAGGCATCGTTGGATTATCGCGTTCGGCCAGCAGGCTTTAATCGCAGTAAGTGCGCCTTGTCCGCCGTCGAGGACGACGCAGAGCGGCTCAGCGATTTTGCGGAGTAGCTGCGTGTAGGCGTGGGCGGTTTCGTGTTTGGTCCAGTGCCATGCGATGACGTGGTCGTGGCTGGCTGCGACGAGCAAGCATCCGGCGGCGGTGTAGGTACCGTCGATGAAGATCTGGTCGTAGATGCGCTGTGGGTCACCGTCGTTGGGGATGTCGATGAGCCAGAACGGTTTGAATCGGCGGTCAAGTGTCCAACGGCTTACCCCTTGTTGCTGGGCGAGTTCAGACAACGTTGCTGTGGAGGTGGCATAAGAGACGAAGGCTTTAAAGTCGCGGGTCTGCGTGCGGTCGGTGCGGGTTCGTGTCGTGGAACTGCCGCAGTTCGGGTCCTTGCATCGCCACCTGGTTGTGCCTTTAGAAGTGGTTCCGTTTTTCTTCATTTGCCCAGCGCATATCGGGCATCGTGGTCTGTTTTTACTCACCCGGAAAGCACACCAACCCCCGATTAGCACATGCGGGTGCCATTCCGGTGGATTGAACACTAATCGGGCGGATATAAGGTCTTGATGCTTATATCCGCCCGATTTACCCAGCCTAATCAGCAGTAATGCTGAAAGTCAGACACACTTTTTGCTACTTAACCCCCAGACACCGCAGCCACAAAAGCAGACGCCCCCTTCCCGGCACCGAAACTACCGGGGAGGGGGCGTCGCTGTGATCGTCGTAAAGCGAAGGCCTACTTCGGAGTCACGCCCAGGCCGAGCGACTTGCCTGCGAGCGACTCGCGACGAACAACCAGCTTGTCAGCGATGGCGTTCAGGGCCTCGCCCGCGCCCGAATCCGGCTTGGACAGGACAATCGGGGTGCCCTTGTCGCCGCCTTCGCGTAGCTCTGTGTCCAGCGGCACCTGGCCGAGCAGCTCGACCTTTCCGCCGGTGATCTGGGTAAGACGACGGGCAACGGTCTCGCCGCCGCCTGTGCCGAAGACCTCCATCTTGGAGCCGTCGGGCATTTCCATCCAGCTCATGTTCTCGATGACACCGGCGATGCGCTGGCGGGTCTGCAGCGAAATGGTGCCGGCGCGCTCTGCGACCTCGGCGGCGGCCATCTGCGGGGTAGTAACAATCAGCAGCTCAGCGTTCGGCACGAGCTGCGCCACGGAGATGGCGATGTCGCCGGTTCCCGGGGGCAGGTCGAAAAGCAGGACGTCCAGGTCGCCCCAGAACACGTCCGCGAGGAACTGCTGGATAGCGCGGTGCAGCATTGGCCCACGCCAGACAACCGGTGCGTTGTCGTCGACGAAGTGTCCGATAGAAATCAGTGACACGCCGTGCGCCTGCGGAGGCATGATCATGTCGTCGACCTGGTGTGGCTTTTCCTCGGAGCCCATCATGTGCGGAATGGAGTGTCCGTAGACGTCGGCATCGAGGACACCGACAGACAGGCCCTTCGCGGCCAGCGCGGCGGCGAGGTTCACGGTCACGGAGGACTTACCGACGCCACCCTTACCGGAGGCGACGGCGAACACGCGGGTGCGGGAGTCCGGCTGGGCGAATGGGATCACCGGCTCGGAGGCGGTGCCGCGGACGGCGTTGCGGAACTCGCGGCGCTGCTCGTCATTCATCACATCGGTGGTGACGGTGACGTTGCCAACGCCCTCGATACCGTTCAGCGCCTCTTCGGTGCGCTCGATGATGGTGTTTTTCATGGGGCAACCGGCGATGGTGAGGTAAATCTCCACGGCCACGTCATTGTTGTCCGCCACCGAGATGGACTTGACCATGCCAATCTCGGTAATCGGGCGACGTACCTCAGGATCTTCGACCTGCGCCAGGGCGGTGCGAACTTCAGCTTCAGTAATCGTAGACATTATGTAGTGAATCTTATCGTGAGACCCCGCAAGACAAAGAACTACTGACAAAATCAGTAGTTTGCCGCTTTACGACGGTCACAGCGACCAACCCTTCCGGCAAGAGCGGTGGCGGTGGAATGGGCGGCGGACCAGTCGGTGGAACAATTGCCAATCGTCTGACGTTGTCCTTGATAGAACGCCTTTTGGCGATAGTTTTAGCAATATTTTCAGCAACTGAGTCACCTTTTACTGTGACAACAACTGCAAGGGAACGGTGAGAGTACCGATGGCAAATGGGGAAGCGGGCAGCGGTTGGGGGAGCGGCCGGGAACAGAGCATGAAGTCCCGGTTGCCTCAGCGCCAGGTACCCGAGGGGTGGCCGGTGGGCAGTTTCACCAACTACTCCGACGCGCAGGCGGCGGTGGATTCGCTCAGTGATCGCGATGAGTTCCCGGTTTCCGACCTCACCATCGTCGGTGTTGACCTGATGCAGGTGGAGCGCGTGGTTGGCAGGCTGACCTGGCCGAAGGTGCTCGGCGGCGGCGCGCTGTACGGGCTGTGGATGGGCCTGTTCTTCGGCCTGATTCTGGGGCTTTTCCAGGAGGATTGGGTTAGTCCGCTGATTGTTGGCCTCGGTATGGGCGCCATCTTCGGCATCGTGCTGGCCGCAGTTCCGTACGCAATGCAAAACGGCAAGCGGGATTTCTCGAGCACAACGGAGATTGTTGCCCGTCGCTACGACGTCCTGTGCAATCCCCGCAATGCCGAGCGGGCCCGTGACCTGTTGGCGCAGCGGGCGCTCGGTGGGAATCGCGGGTAGGTTGCTGTATCCGTCGTAAAGCGATGCCTGCCAGAAGCAGTACCTACAGCCACTTGTTGCGGCGCAGGACCCACACCAAAAACGCCACGATGGCAAACATGATGGCGAGGACGATGAAGTAGCCGTACTCCCAGTGCAGCTCGGGCATGTGGTCAAAGTTCATGCCGTAGATGCCGGCCAGGGCGGTCGGGACGGCGAGAATAGCCGCGTACGCCGAGATGGTACGCATATCCTGGTTCTGCTGCAGCTGGATTTTCACGGCGGCGGCGTCGATGAGGGCGGAGAGTCGTTCGTCGAGTCCGGAGACGAGGTCCGCGGCGGCGAGCTGGTGGTCGAGCACATCGGAAAGGTAACGGCTGACGTCCTTAGGCATGATGTCTTCCCGCAGATTCATCAGGGAGCGCAGTGCCGGTGTCAGCGGATCGATCGCGTGGCGCATTTCCAGAATCTCTCGTTTGAGGATGTAAATGTCCTCAATATCCGAATCCAAGTTCGGCTCGAAGACTTCGTCTTCCATGATCTCCACGCGATCTTCCAGCTGCATAGCGATGCGCAGGTACGCATCGACGAGGTTGTCCGTCAGTGCCCACAGCACGCCCGCGGGGCCGTAGTCGATGGCGTCGGTGGTGTTCTCCACGCGTGCGCTAATGCGCTGCATATCCGAGCTAGGCATGCCCATGCGAATGGTGATGACGTACTCCGGGCCGATAACAATCATCAGCTGGCCGGAGCGAATAATCTCATTTTCGTCATCCGCGAGACCTTCCGGGGAGTAGTGAATCGAGCGAATAACAAAAACAACGTGATCATCGTGGATCTCAATCTTGGGGCGCTGGCGGTTAGTCAGTGCGTCCTCCACCGTCAGCTCATCCAGCCCGTAAAGCTCAGCGATGGCATCCATCTGTGTCGCGTTGGGGCGCGACAACGACAGCCACGTGAAGCCCTCGCCAAAATTCCGTACCTCGGACAGCCCGGAGAAGTGGTCGTAGGTGCCGGGCAACCGCTTGCCGCCGATGTAGACGCCGCAATCGCGCAGGGCATCGCGCACCGCCCTCGACTGTCCTGTTCCTGTGCTTGACGACGAGCCGTTGGTGCGCGTCACCTTCGAGACAGCCGACTTCGCTGCGGATTTAGCCGCATTCGTCGCCCGAGCGGTTTTACCGGGTTTTCCTGTGGCCGACGGTTTTTGGCTTTGACTGGCCGAGCTAGTTCGCGGATTGCGAGCCTTCGCCGAAGCGCTGATGTTGCGGCTTTTCTCTTCGCCCATTCTGGGTGACCTCACAATCCGTTCGTAGGTTACGCTGGTGTCGATGATTGATTTTAGACGTGCGAACGCCGGGTTCCACTTTCGCATCCGCTCAATGGGGTGCAAGGGTAGCTCCACGGCTACTGCGTGCACTTTTACCGCCCTGGCATTGGTCACTGGGGCGACGGGGTTCGGTCTTGCCGCATGTTCTGATTTGGATCCGCAGAAGCCCGTTCCTCCCGAGCAGGAGGCGGTGGTGACTGTCGGGGCAGACCTACGCAACCCTGAGCAAGCAGCTCTTGCGTACGTGTATGCGCAGAGCTTTGAGAGGATAGGGCGGCAAGCGGAGGTCGTCGGCATTCGCGATGCTGACGACCGGTTGCGGGCCGTACGCAATGAAGCGGTCCTGGTCTCCTTCGGATGCACAGGTGAGCTACTCGGCCTGAGCGACCCTGCGTCGGCGGCTTCACTGGCGGAGGAATACGCGGACGACTCCACCCCGGACAAGCAGTTCAGCGGCGAGTGGCGCGACCGTGTGTACGACGCATTTTCGCGGTCGCTGCCGGGTGAAGTTATGGCCACCGACGCGGGCATGGCACAGGGCTGCGCGGATGTGTCAGCTGACAATGCTGGGGCTGACTTGCCGCAATGGCTTGTGCCTTTCTACGTCAAGCCAGCGTTGGACCGAGATGATCGAGTCCGCGTGCTCAATGAGATTGCGGGTTCGCTGAGCACTGAGGACTTGAAGCTGATGACCCGGGCTGTGGCTGGTGGCGCCAGCCCTGAGTTGGTCGCTCAGGAGTGGCTGGACAAGGCGTAGTCGGGGCGGCGGGGGCTAGTTGTGGCGGTATCTGACGCGTATCTGCTGTTGGCTGCCGCCAAGTTTGTTGAATAACCCATGAATGCGGGCTGCAAATGTGAAACTGTGCGAGTTTATGACACTTTCATGCCATTTTTCGGGCCGTTTCTGTCATAAACGTAGTCAGTAACTCGCATTGAGGACTAAGTAGTAAATGGTGCCGACCCGGTGGCACGCCGACCGGACACGCTTTTTGCCTATTCGCCCTTGATGCCTGGCAACGATCGCCCAAGCAACAAGAAAGGGGCTCCAACCGAACGGTTGGAGCCCCTTAGCGTTTACATGCCAACTGGCGAAGACCAGTCAATGAGACCTACTTGAGAGCCTCTTCCAGCAGAGCCTTCTCCTCAATCTGGTGGACCTTAGCCACACCAGTTGCGGTGGAGGACTGTGCACGGCGGGAAACGCGGGTCAGCTTCGGCATATCCGGCAGAACCTCTGGGAGGTTCAGTGCCAGGAACGGCCATGGACCCTGGTTAGCCGGCTCATCCTGAACCCAGCGGACTTCCTCAAGATCCGGGTAGGACTCGAAGAGGTCGCGGAGGCGGTTGTGCGGCAGCGGGTGCAGCATCTCCAGGCGAGCGATTGCAAGATCGTCGCGCTTGTCCTTCTTGCGCTTCTTCTCCAGCTCCCAGTAGATCTTGCCGGAGCAGAGCAGCAGGGTCTTGATGCCGGACTTGTCCTTGGACTCGAAGCTCGGGTCATCGATGACCGAGCGGAACTTGTTCGGGTTGGTGAAGTCCTCGACAGCAGACGCTGCCATCTTGTTGCGCAGCATCGACTTCGGCGAGAACACAACCAGCGGACGGTGCAGGTCAGACAGGACGTGGCGACGCAGCAGGTGGAAGTAGTTAGCCGGCTCGGACGGCTGAGCAACGGTGTAGGAGCCCTCGGCTGCGAGCTGCAGGAAGCGCTCGATACGTGCCGAAGAGTGGTCCGGGCCCATGCCCTCGTAGCCATGCGGCAGCAGCAGGATCAGCTTGGAGGTCTGACCCCACTTGGCCTCGCCGGAGGAAACGTACTGGTCAATGGTGGTCTGAGCGCCGTTGGCGAAGTCACCGAACTGTGCTTCCCAGAACACTGCTGCGTCCGGGTTACCCAGGGTGTAGCCGTACTCGAAGCCCATGCCTGCGTACTCGGTCAGAGCCGAGTTGTAAATCATGAAGCGACCACCGTTCTTGGACTTACCGTAGGCGTCGATCGGGTTGTATTCCGAACCGTCCTCGGAGTCAATCAGAACTGCGTGGCGAGAGGTAAAGGTACCGCGGCGGACATCCTCACCTGCGAAGCGGACGTCGATGCCAGCACCGGTGAAGGAGCCGATTGCCAGCAGCTCGGCCATACCCCAGTCGATGCCACCTTCCTGAGTCATCTCCGCGCGCTTCTTAGCGACCGGCGCAACACGCGGGTGAATCTTGAAGCCCTCAGGGAGGTTGACGTAAGACTGACCAATCTCGACGATTTCAGCCTTCTCGATGCCGGTCTTCAGACCATGCGGCAGCGGCTGAGAGCCTGCAATACCGGACTGTTCGCCCGGCTTTGCGTCCTGTGCTGCGCGGACCTCGTTGAAGACAGCTTCCATCTGGTCGTGGAAGTCTCGGCGAACTGCCTCGTACTCTTCCTCGGAAATGTCACCGCGACCAATCAGGTCCTCGGTGTACTGAGCGCGGACGCTTTCCTTTTCGTCGATGACCTTGTACATCAGCGGCTGAGTCATGGACGGGTCATCGGCCTCGTTGTGGCCGCGCTTGCGGTAGCAAACCAGGTCGATGAAGACGTCCTTGCCGTAGCGGTTACGGTACTCAACAGCCAGCTGGCCGACCCAGACGACAGCCTCCGGGTCGTCACCGTTGACGTGGAAGACCGGGCAGCCGTATGCCTTGGCGATGTCGGTTGCGTAGTAGGAGGAGCGACCGGAGTCCGGCGAAGTGGTGAAGCCAATCTGATTGTTCACCACGATGTGGACGGTACCGCCGACCTTGTAACCACGCAGGGACATGAGGTTCAGGGTCTCCTGGACAATGCCCAGGCCGGCGAAGGATGCGTCACCGTGCAGCAGCAGCGGCATGACGGAGTAGCCCTCTTCGCCCTTGTTGATCTTGTCCTGGCGTGCACGAGCAAGACCCTCAACGACCGGGTTGACGGCCTCGAGGTGGGACGGGTTCGCAGTCAGGGTGACGTCAATCTCGCCCTCGCCGAACATCTGGATGTGACGGCCAGTAGTACCCAGGTGGTACTTGACGTCACCAGAACCGCCGACCTGTGCCGGGTCGATGTTGCCTTCGAACTCGGTGAAGATCTGGCGCAGTGGCTTGCCGACGATGTTTGCGAGCACATTCAGTCGACCGCGGTGTGGCATACCGATGACGACCTCATCCAGGCCAGCACCAGCAGCGGTGTCAATGGCGGAGTCCATCAGCGGAATCAGCGACTCTGCGCCCTCAAGGGAGAAGCGCTTCTGGCCGACGTACTTGGTCTGCAGGAAGTTCTCGAATGCCTCAGCGGCGTTCAGCTTCTGCAGAATGTACTTCTGCTCAGCGTGGGACGGCTTTGGCTGGCCGCCCTCAATGCGCTCTTCCAGCCACTCGCGCTCTTCGCGGTCGAGGATGTGAGCGTACTCGGAACCGACCTTGAGGCAGTATGCGTTCTGCAGGCGCGAGAGAACTTCGCGCAGCGTCATCGTCTCCTTGCCGCCGAAACCACCGACGTTGAAGGTACGGTCCAGATCCCACAGGGTCAGACCGTGCTCCTCAATATCGAGGTCAGCGTGGTTCGGAGCGGAATCATTCGGCTGGTCAGAACGCAGCGGGTCGATATCAGCCAGCAAGTGACCGCGGGAGCGGTAGGCCTCAATCAGACGCATAACGCGGGTGTTCTTGTCGATACCCGTGTTCGGCAGATCCTGTGCCCAACGGATTGGGGTGTAGGGGACGCGCATGGTCTGGAAGATGTGGTCCCAGAACTTGTCGTCGACGAGCAGGTTGCTCATCGTGCGCAGGAACTCACCGGACTCTGCACCCTGGATGATGCGGTGATCGTAAGTAGAGGTGATGGTCACCAGCTTGCCGATGCCCATCTCTGCCAGACGGTCCGCGGAAGCACCGGCGAACTCAGCCGGGTAATCCATGGAGCCGACACCGATAATCGCGCCCTGCCCCTTGGTAAGGCGCGGGACGGAGTGGCGAGTACCGATACCGCCCGGGTTGGTCAGGGAAATGGTGACGCCCTGGAAGTCCTTACCGGTCAGCTTGCCGTGGCGAGCACGAACGACGATGTCCTCGTAGGCGTCGACGAACTGCTTGAAGGTCAGGGTTTCACACTCGCGGATAGCAGCAACTACGAGCGAACGAGAGCCGTCCTTAGCTGGCATATCAATGGCCAGGCCGAGGTTAATGTGCTCCGGGGTAACCAGAACTGGCTTGCCGTCAACCACCTTGTAGTTGTTGTTCATGTCCGGGTGGAGCATGACAGCCTTCACCATGGCGTAACCAATGATGTGGGTGAAGGAGATCTTGCCGCCGCGGGCGCGTGCCAGATGATTGTTAACCAGGGTGCGGTTTTCAAACATCAGACGTGCCGGCATATCGCGAACCGACGTAGCGGTCGGCATCTCCAGGGAGACATCCATGTTCTTAGCGATAGCCCGTGCGACGCCCTTCAGAGGCTCCTCGCCGGATTCAACAGCCGAAACCTTGGCTGCTGCATCCATTGGGGACTTCTTTGGCTTCGGGGACGCCGGCTTGTTCGGGGTCTTAGTGGGTTCGACCCCCTTGGATTCACGACGTCCGGTTGCCTTAGCTTCCTCCTTCGTGGCTGCTGCTGGCTTTGCCATATTGGAAAGGTCCTCGCCCTTTTGGGACGGGGTGTGGGTTGCGAAGAATTCGCGCCATTCCTGACCCACAGACTGTGGATCCTTCTGGAATTGCTGGTACATCTCGTCGACCAGCCATTCGTTCTGGCCGAAGCTCATGTCGCTGCTCACGGCAGGTACTCGCCTCTTTTCGTCTTAGTTTTACTAACTCACGTTTATTCTAATTAGCGCAAGCGTCAAAGTGTCATTCAAGGATAACGAAAATTCTGAATTACTACACCGTCGCGCTCCCCATATGGTACTTGCTCCAGAGCTCTGCGTATTGGCCACCCGCCGCTAGAAGCTCATCATGGGAGCCGTCTTCGACAATACGCCCGTGGTCAAGTACCAAAATCCGGTTGGCCCGAGCCGCTGTAGCCAGGCGGTGGGCCACAATAATTGCCGAGCGTTGACGCGACGCACGGTCAGTGGCTTCAAGGATTGCCGACTCTGTTGCAGGGTCGAGTGTCGCGGTGGCTTCGTCGAGAAGCAGCAGTTCAGGACGCATCATTTCGGCACGAGCGAGTGCGATGAGCTGACGCTGTCCGGAGGAGAGCCCTCGGCCATCTGGGCCGACGGGGTGGTGGAAGCCACCGGGCAGGCTGGCAATGGTGCTGAGGGCACCGACGTTTTTCGCGGCCTGCTGAATTTCAGCATGACTGCTGTCCGGTAGACCGTAGGAAATATTTGTTGCTACTGTCCCCGAAAACAGGTGTGATTCTTGGGGGACATAGCCGAGGGTGCGTCGCCAATCGTTAAGAGGGAAGTCGCGGATGTCAGTTTCGGAGGCTCGCACCACACCGTCAACTGGATCGTAGAAACGGGCAAACAACTTAATGATTGTCGATTTTCCGGCGCCGGTGGATCCGACAATTGCGACTGTTTCTCCGGCAGGAATCTGCAAATCGAGAGCATCGAGAACCTGCGGGCGTTCGTGCTCAGAGTTCGAGGCAGGGTAGGAGAAAGCTACCTTGTCTAAGCGGAGGTCGCCAGCAGCTGCGCGGGACGCGCCGTCAGTAGTGCCGTGATCTGGCATGGGGGCGGTCTGTAGGAGATCACCAATGCGATTGAGGCCGACCTTCGCCTGCTGGTAGCCGTCGAAAACATGGGACAGCTGCTGAATCGGGCCAAAGAGCATTCCCAGGTACAGCGTGAAGGCGACAAGTACGCCGGGCGTCGTGGTTCCCGAAGCAACCTGTTGGGCACCGACAGCCAATACCGCGGCTGTTGCCAACTCAGAGACGAAGTTGATGCCGGGGAAGAATAGAGCCACGGCCAGCTGTGCTCGCTGACGAATTGCGCGGTACTTGTTGGATTCCTCGGCAAAGGAAGATTCGATATCGGCGACGCGGTGGTACATCTGAATCTCGCGAAGCCCACCAATAGTCTCCTGAAAATCAGCGTTGACCAAGGAGAGTTGCTCGCGTGCAGCCTTGTATAGGCGCGAGGAGATCCGGCGGAATACCAGAGTGGACACCACAATGATGGGAAGCGATGCCAACGCCACCGCGGCGAGTGACACCTGTGTGGCAAGCAACAGCGCCGTGACACCGAGCAGAGTAAACGCGGCGATTGCCCCCTCTGCCAGTCCCGTTTGCAGGAAAGAGGAGAGCGCATCGATGTCGGTTGTCATCCTCGTCATGATGGCGCCCGAGCGATTGGCCTCGAAGTAGTTAATGCCAAGCGACTGCAGGTGACGGTAGCAGCGCACACGCAGGGCATAGAGCAGCCGCTCACCAGTGCGCGCAGTAATAACAGCATTTGTGGCTACGGCAATCCAACTGATGAGGACTGTCGCCAAGCCACCTGCGGCGCAGCCCCACAGCACGGCCTCATTGTGCTCACTGATGCCGTGGTCAATGGCGTAGCGCACGAGCATGGGGAACGCCAGATCGGCAACGGCAATGAGGGCGAGCAGCGCAATGACACTTATAAATAGGCCGCGGACATAGGAGAGCAGTCGGCGCAGAGAGAAAGTCTCGGAGTTGTCGAGTGCCGCAGCGGGCACACGCGGTTTTTCGGTAGCGGGTGGGAGGTTTCGCACGCGCTCGAGTAGCTCCGGCGTCGCAGGCGCATTGGCGAGAGCCGCCCCCATGCCACCACGACCGCCGCCGCGGCCGCCTGGACCGCCTCCGGCTCGGCCGACCCCGCGGCTCATTTGAGAAGTTGCACCTCCGGGAAGCCGCGCAGCGGTGTCTGACGTGGAGTCGTCGGCGGTTGGAGCGGTTTCGTCGGGCCAGAGTTCCTCGGGGCTGGGGTCTTCGCTGTCGATGGGGTCGAGAACAAGGTTTTCGATTTCGGGGTAGGCGCTCTGGTCGATGTCCATCAGCTCGGTGAAGCGCGGATGAGAAGTAATCAGTTCGGCCTTGGTGCCAATGCCGGTGATGGCACCGTCTTCGAAAATGGCGATGTGGTCCGCCTGCTCGAGAGTGGAAGATCGATGCGCCACGATGACGATAGTCGTATCCGCCAGCTGTGAGGTCAGCGCGTTGAAGATTTCCAACTCTGTCGCGGCATCGATTGCTGAGGTCGCGTCATCGAGAACCAAAACCCGAGGACGGGCGAGGAATGCCCGTGCTAACGCCACGCGTTGAGCTTGTCCGCCGGAGAGATTATGCCCGCGCTCACCGATGGCTGTGTCCCACCCCTGAGGCAGGTCGTCGACGAAGTTGACCTGGGCGGCGGTCGCTGCGGCGTTAATCTCTTCCTGGGACGCCGCGGGATTGGCGAATGCGATGTTCTCACGCAACGTGCCCGCAAATAGATAAGGAGTGTCCGGAACGACAGTTATAGCGTCATATACGTCGCTGGAGAGAATGCGCGCCGTATCTGTGGATGTGCTGTGGCTGGGCGCATCGATAGTGATAGTTCCCGAATCCGGCAGATAGTGACGGCCGAGTAACTCCGTGGCGATAGTCTTTCCGGACCCCGGTGGGCCAATCAACGCTAAGGTCGCCCCTGGCGCGACGGAGAATGAGACATCGTCGATAAGCGTGCGTCCGCCACGGCTGTGGGTGACGTGGTTGAAGCTGATGCCAACAGGACCGTTGGGGAGGGGGAGCGCGTCGGTGGGTTCGGGGTTGTCTGGTCGGGCGTCGATGACATCGGAAATGCGGTCGATGCTTGCCGACGTCAGCTGTATCGAGATGACCATGTTGGAGACCAGACGCGACAGGGCAGTCAGGCTGGTGAGATACGTGGCAAACGCCACGAACGTGCCTAGGGTGATGTGTCCGTTAATCGCGAGCCAGCCACCGACTGCGATATTTCCGACGAGGGACAGTTGCGGCAACGACTGCAGCGCCGGTTGGAATCGAGCGCTGAGTTTTGCCGCTCGCAGGCGTAGGGAATAGAGCAGCGACGAGTTACGCTCCATCCTCGCAACTTCGTTGTCACCCTGCGCAAACGCCTTGACAACGCGAATGCCGGAAACGGTTTCCTCGACTTGTCCGGCGATCTCGCCTGCTTGCTGTTGGGCAGCCCAGGTTGCGGCATGGAGTTTGTCACGCGAATTCACCGCAATGTAGACAATCGCTGGCACGACGGCGAGGCCGACCAGTGTCAGGGGCAGCGAGAGGGCGAGCATGATGCCGATAGTGATGAACAGCTTGACGACGGATCCCAGTGTCAACGGCAACATCGCCAGTAGTCCGGACACTGCCTGGAGGTCGGAAATTGACCGTGACACGACCTGGCCGGTGTTGACTCGGTCTTGTGCTGGACCATCGAGGTTTTGTAGGGAGCGAAGGATCTTTAGTCGCAGGTCGTGCTGAACATCAATGGAGAGTTTGCCGGAGAAGAATCTGCGCCCCACCTGGGCGACGAAGCGTACTAACGCGATGGCCAGAAAGACGGAAATGACTGCCTGCAGGGGAGTTAGGGAAGGCAGTAGGCGCGCGGGGACACCGCCATCGGAAGAGCCCGTTGCCACATCAATGGCATCTCTAGTGAGAAGCGGAAGTACGGACTCTAGCCCGACAACGATTAGCGCTACAACAATGACACCATAGAGCGGTAGTGGCCTGTGAAGAGACTGTTTCCACAAGAACTTCATGGGAGAGGTTCTGAGGGGTTTGCTCTGGGCCATGGTGGGTACCGCTCTTCCATTGAAAAACGTTGCTGAAGGGTAATCGGGGTAAGAGGAACTACTTATTCTTCTTTTTCTTCGGCCACTTCAGCGCCGAGGGAATAGAGAACCTCGATGACTTTGAGTCCTTCTTCGAGTCCTCCGAGGTGTTGGATTTAGCCGGTAGCTTTCGTTCAAAGTCCGACCAATCCTGGGGAAGCGGGCCCAGAGATGCGCGAGTGGAGCTGATAAGAATGCCACCGAGCTTGCGGTTGGCGGAGGCCCCAACCACGGCGCCAATTCCAAATGGCAAAATCTTACCGATGATGGCCAGGCGAGCGTTCTTCATCAAGCGCTTGCGTGCCTCGCGAATCAGCAGGCGGTTTGCTGCACCCAGCTGCGGAACGCCAAGCCGTGGCAGTAGAGAATTTACGGAAGTTTTGGTCTGCTTCCGCAGCGATTCCTCGCCAAGCAGAGAGGCCATAATAGCTGTCCCCTCAGAACCACTCATGGCCGCAAGAATCAGCGTGCGACGGCGTTGCGGATCGGTGATGTCAATATTGCGCAGGGTTGCTGAGGCCAGTGTGTACCAGGCTGATGCTTCCAGGAACAGCAGCGATTCACCGGTAACCGCAGCCAAGCCCGTAATCATGCCGACGCCGGGAAGAACCGCACTGCCGCCAGCGGCACCACCGGTGCCGGTGACCAGGTTGAGGTAGTGGGAATCAATACGTTCCTGTACCTGCGCCGGAGTTTCATCTTTTTTGCGCTTGTGTAGGGAACTGACGTACCCGGTGATGGCAGACGACTGCCAGCTCATGGTCTTATCCAGGGTTTGGATAAGAAGGGTTCCCAGTTTTCCGGCATCACGTTCGATCGCTTCGGGGGTTGAGTTCACCGCATCAGTTACTGTGCGAGTTGAATCCTTCTTCGTCTTTTGGAACAAAGTAGTAGACCTCCTAAACGGGTCCGTTGAGAGCCATATGCCCATATAAACACTACTGAGCTGTGGGGAAATTCCGTAGTCGGTGGAAAAATAGACAGGTGTACGGCGATTAACACAGTCGATAGAAGGATGAGACTGGTGAACGATGTCACGCGGGGTGCCGCATTGCCTCCCGAGTACTCCCAGCTTTTGGCGGACTTTCCTCGGTTTTCCGCAGATGTCACGCCTCACGACGGCGCTGCGGAGTGGCACCTTTCTACCGAAGCTGTAGCCGCCGGAATTGAGGCTGGGAGAAAGCTGTTTCCCATGCCCGAGGTTGAGGTGGATACCCGTTTCCAGGCCCAGTTGTGGTGGTGGTCCATGTGCGGAGCATTGGTAGGGCCATCGCTGGCATGCGTGTTGGTGTCCAATCGAGTTCCGGTGTGGCAGTGGTCTTCTTGGCTCACATTTCTTCGAGATGACTATTGGGTTGGGTTCCAAGCTCAACAGTTTGAAAGCATTTCCGCTGAGGATGCGGATGAGCTGAAGGATTCCGGCGAAGCACTGGCTCATTTCTTGGAGCCGTTGGCTCAGGTTGTTGGAGAAGTCGGGGAAATCAAGCCTGCCCCTCTTTGGGCCGTGGCTGCCGATGCCGTAGCTAACGCCGCAATATCCGCCGGTAATGAGCTGATGGAGCCCTGGCGTGGAGCGCTTATTGGCAAACATGTCGTTGAGGGAATACAGCGAGTACATCGGGTCCCTCTTCCTCGTTTCATGGATTCCTGCGGAGGCGAGGTGCGCCCCTGGGATGAAGCCGCTGCTGAATCGGGAGAAGAACCGGACTTCGATGTAGTTACTCACCTGGAGAGAGCTACTTGCTGCATGATTTATCACAGCCCAGATGCCGATCTGTGTGTCTCCTGTCCAAAACGTTCTCGTGAGGAACGCCATCAACTCTGGGCACGCTACTGAGCGCTCTGTTTTCGAGAATCGACAGCTGGTGGCCTGCTCCTCAACCGACCGCGTTGGCGGCTTTGCAGCAGCACGGACGCTGCCGGCGTGATCTTTCGCAGCAATTGCCGGGGGCATGAGCCACCCCATGATTGCGCGTTTGTCGCTACGATTGGCTGCGGGTAGAGGCCAATTATCTTTCAAGGGAGGATTCCACCCATGAGCTTTTTCGAGCAGATTGCTGCGGCACTGGACCGCGAGGGCATTGAAAGCCGTGTCAACGATGACACCCTCTTCGTTCCCATTACCTCTGACCTGGAGGTTCAGTTCGTCACCATTGATGAGGACATCCCGGCTGCCGAAGTTTACGTAGCCGCTGCCGATGTGGATGATGAGGACGACGAGTTCGAAGCTGTTCTGGTCTCCGCTGTATTCTCCGTCGAAGACGCCGTCGCGGCAGTCGCCCACCATGTAGCTACTGACCAGGTTGTTGGCCTGCTGCGCACTCTGCTCGATGGTGATGATGACCGCATTGCTGACCTGGAGTTTGAACAGGACCCCGAAGAGGCAACCTTGGTCACCTCCGAAGTTGGTACCTCCTCGTTGGTTCAGGTTTTGGTAACTGCCCACAACAACGAGCCCAGCGCACACGTCCGCTTCATCTCTCAGGACGCGAACTTGGACGACATTGTCGACCAGGCCATCGCAGAGTTTTGGGACTCGGACACCGAAACGGTTCTCACCGATGATGACCGTCGCAAGATGTTCGCTGACCTCTACTCTGACATCCAGACCTTGCGCAATGAGGTTCTGACGCTGGGCACCTTCAAGGACTTTGACAAGCTGATGGATGTCCTTGCGCTCGTGGTAGACCGCGCAGAGGAATGGGAAGATCAGCTGGCACCCGTCGATGACGGGTACGCGGAGTATATCTACTCTGATCACGTTGCCTCCTTGGACGGGGATGATGATGACGATGACGACGATGATGACCTCTATGACGATGGCGACTATGACGACGAGGACGACGAAGAAGGCGACGACAGCGAGTAGCCGTACTGTGGCAGCACTGTGAACAGTGCTAAGCCGCTGATGGGCGAGAAGAAAAGAGCTCGTTAGGACACGGCAGTGGCCGCGCGTCCCTGGTGCCAATCCAGCTATAACGGCGCCCGGGGAGTGCGAGGTCAGTGCCGTTTTCGTGTATCTTGCTGCAGTCCTGCGCACGATGGAGTGCCTCAGCCACAGCCCGAGTACGTCGGCGGTTTTCTTCCCGCGTCCGATTCGAACCGCCAATTCCGCGGAGGACTACCTCCGATGAGGATTCCACCTTGACGGAAACGGAGTACATGAACATGGGCTCATCCTTCAGGATGAAGTATTCCGCGTGCACGTCGGCAAGCTGAGAGACCAGTGCGCGAGGAAGCGCTATCCGTGACGCGCGGACGGTGACCACAGGCCCGTCGGGAAGCGAGAAGGTGTGATCTAGCGCGCCGGGCGAATGCCTACGGCCGATGGTGGGGTGGCAGAGGATTGTGCGGATGAGGTCGAGGTCTTCGAAACATTCTGCACGGTAGGTAGCGGATAGTGGGGGAAGAGCTAGGCGGCGATGAATGGGAAACTCGTCTGCTGTGTTCATGGCTCACAAGTTATCGAACAACCCGGACTCGCATTTTCGAACATATAGAACTAATGTTCGAGATATGTTTAGCATCAATTGGCTACCCAAGTGGGGGTAGTCAATTGGCTAGGTGCCTGGTGTTATTGCAGGGACATGTGGGGTTGTGGAAACGATTCGATAACGACTTTTGTAAAAGTCCAAGAGTCTGAGAAAACGCTATTTCTGGGGGTGGGGTGGTGGATTAGTGTGGGGGATGGTCCTAAAGGAAAACTAAAAATTTGAAAGATTCGTCTCAATGAAGCACGCAAGAAGTCGAATGGCGGTATCGGCTTTCGCAGCACTTTTGTCCTTAGCAGCCCCGGTCGCGGCACATGCTGTCGTGGTTGGTCCGGGTGACCCGATTCGAACTCCCATGGAGGGAAGCCCGTGGGATGGGCACCGAAATGTCAACTCGCCGATGTGTTCGGCGGGTGTTCCGGGAACGGTGACGGACCGCAATGGGGAAAAGCATCGGGTCATGTTGACCGCAGGGCACTGTGTGAATGATGCTCCGGATGTGGGTCTGCCAATCGTTACCGGTGAGGTGTATGTGCCAACCACCGAAGGCGATAAGCGCATTGGTACGACAGGTGCTCACCGTTGGGAAGTGCCGCAGGAAGATGCCGGACTGGAGTCGTTGCCGGCGGCCTTTAATGGTGCAGACTATGGAGTAATCAACCTTGATCCAGACGTAGAAACTACCGGCGCAAGTTACTCCATCGATGAAAATGGTCAGAGCTACGGGGAGCCTGTAGCGATGACTGGCATTCAAGACAATGAAGATCTGCCGCGTGGCGAGGTCTCCTTCGATAATTTTGGCAAACCTATCTGTAAGGACGGCATGCGTACCGGACGTGCCTGTGGCTATCAGGTATTCCGGGCTCGAAACGGCATTTGGACGGTTGGTATCGGCGTTGACCACGGTGACTCGGGCGGAAATGCCTACGATCCGACCACAAATGAAGTTATTGGCGTGAATTCGATGACCTTCGGTCCGGTCTCGCGTGTGATGCCCGCGGATATTGCCATCCAGGAGGCCTACGGCATTCCCGACGGTCAAGTGAACGACCACTTCGAGGTATCGGATTCCACGGCTCAGCGCGACTCCACCTATCGCACCCTCAACGAGGATATGGCGGCGGATCAGGGGTACGCCCGGACGCAGAATTCGCAGGATTCTCAGGAAGGTTCTGTACCGCAGTTAACTGATCTTGTGGACCAGTTGCCGCAGTCGCCGCAACTGCCTGAGCTGCCACAATCGCCCCAATTGCCACAATCGTCACAGCCGTTTGAGCTGCCTCAGTTGGCAGAAATTCAGCTTCCAAGCTTTGAGGGCTAGCACCAGTCTGAGAATCTGACAAAAATCACCCCCGAACCGTTAAGAGAGCCAGAATCATCCAAGGCGGATGGTTCTGGCTCTTGCATTGCTGTTGAACAAACTTTTTGATGCGTAATGCGCGTGCCGTGAAGGCGATTGAACGGTTCCACGACTGAGAATTTCACCCTAGGTTTCATTTTTTGGAGAGCTTTGTAAAGGTGTCCCTAATACACTGAGTGGGACAAGTTTTCTGTACAGAAATGGAGTAGCGCACACTATGGCCAGTTCGAAGAAGGTCGCCACACTTACGGCTGCACTGTCGGTAGCTGCAGGTGGCTTTGTGCCCGGAATCGCGGTAGCTGAGGCTGCACCGGCAAACTCGGATGTTGTCATCGGCCCGGGCTCGCCGTTGCGAATGCCGTTCCCGAGCAGCAAGAACATCGATGGACGTCATGTTCAGTCCCCGATGTGCTCTCTGGGAGTTCCTGGCACCGTTGTGGATCAGAATGGCGTTTCGCATCGTGTCATCATGACTGCCGGCCACTGTGTTGTGGCGAAGGATACTGAAACCGGCGAAGAGGTCACCGGCCAGTTCTTCATCCCAACCAAGGATGGCGACAAGCTGGTCAACAAGGACTACATGGGCACCGATGTCATGCCGGAAGAGGGTGACTTCGATGAAAACACCACTATGCCGGAGTTCTTCAACGAGCTCTTCAATAGCGGTGACTACGGCATCATTGAGGTTCAGGACGACATCAAGACCACCTCTATGTCCCACTCTGTGGATGAGTTCGGCAACGTCCACGGCGAGCCGGTTCAGATCGTCGGTATCGAGGACAAGCGCACTCTCGAGCCGATGGAGATTTCCTTCGACAACCTCGGTGAGCCCGTGTGCACCGACGGTTCCCGTACTGGCCGCGGCTGCGGCTTCCAGGTCTTCCGTGTCCGCAACGGTGTCTGGGCCATCGCTCCGATTGACCACGGCGATTCGGGCGGAAACGCTTACAACCCGGAGACTCGCGAGGCCATCGGCGTTAACTCCATGGGCATCGGCCCGCTGAGCCGCTTCCAGCCGATTGACGTTGCTCTTGAAGAGCAGTACGACATTCCGGACGGCCAGGTCAACGAGCGCTTCAAGGTGGAGACCTCCACCGAACCGCAGTCCGAGTTCCGCACGATTGACGAGGACTCCCAGTACACCAAGCAGCACGTCCCACAGGAAGAGCCGGATTTGGGTCCGATTGGCGAGCTGCTTCCAGAGGGCGTCGAGGTCCCGCCGGAGATTGCCGACATTATCTCGGAGAGCCCATCTCTCCCGGAGCTGCCGATTCCGGAGCTGTCTGGTGCGACCGCTCAGGCAACGCAGGCAGCCAGCAACATTTCCTCGCAGGCGAACCTGCCGAGCCTGTTCTAATCAGGTCACCGCAGTCTCGTAGATAGGGCGTTCGCTTTACGACGCTCCGTCCAACCCCCTATTCCGCCACAGTGGCGGGGTAGGGGTTTTGGCTTTCGTTAGTCAATCGGCTTTGCGTGAAGGTACTCGAAGAATGTGTCGGGAACGGGATGTTCAAGGTGAAGCTTCATTGTGACAACATTCGAGTCTTTCCCTTTAACCCCCTTCATTTTTGCTTGCTGGGGATCACTTGGAGTGGCTTCGCCAAGGTAGGTGAATCCTTCATCTGGTAAATCATCCCTGCGTACAAACAAATGGATAGGGAATTTATGTTGGATGATGCTCTGGACTTCCTGACTCTTTAGCGTCCTATTTGAACGTGTAAACCAACGCATCGTCGAATGGTCAATGAATTCATCCTCGTATGCGATGCGAGGAGCAAGCCCTTTGTGCTTTCGGTAGTTTACAAAGATTGGAATCGTTTGCGAGTGGGAATCAATCTTGTAGCCATTTAGCGTGCCTGATTGATCCGACCGAAGCCTCAAAAGACGAGAAACATCCTTTCTGGAATAGCGTTGATTGCGGCGAAGCACACCCGCGAAATAATCATTTTCGCGGGACAGGAAAAGACCGGTTTGAATGATGTCATCCACATGCTCTCGAAAGCTGTTTGGATATGACGAATCTCACTTGTTGTACAAAGTCAAAAATTCCTCAGTCAGACTGTAACGTGAGGTTTCGTCATCGTACCGAACCAATCTAATTTCTTCGTAGGCCCGCTTCGGGTAAAACTCGAGGTTGAGCACTCGTTCGACTACAGAGAGATCCAGCTCGCTGTGAGAAACAGCCCTTGTGTCGAGTAAATCTGAAAACTCTTCACGTGTGATGGAACCATGCTTAATAAGCTGGTCAAGTAGAAGTAACTCTTGGGGTTGCTTTCCTGGAAGTAGCTCGCGGGACAAAAACTTCAAGTATTCACTCTGCTTATCCGTTGGTCCTGTTGCTGCTTTGTCCACCTGGTGCAGGAGTTCCCAATAATTCTTGGTACGCCTGGTCGAGATCACTGTAGGGTCAACGAGGTTGAATCGAGCAAAATCCATTAGTCGTGGTACACGATTCAGTCGGTACTGGAGAAGTTGAATATCCTTTTTAAATTCAGCAATCGTGTCCACCGAGGCTGTATCGATGGCTTTAAGGATCTTCTCCTTGGCAATTTCATCAAAGCTCACAGTGGAGCCCGATGGGATATTGGAGGGATCAACGACTTTGCCCTTGAGCTTCGACTTATTTCTAGATGAATCTCCGAAAAGAGCCATCGGGATCATGTAATTGTTCTTGTAGTTTCCAATGAAATCAATTACTCGGAGATGGTCTTTTCCTGGGGCTTTGCGAAGGCCACGGCCCAGCTGCTGGGTAAAAATGATGTTTGATTCGGTGCCGCGCAGCATCACTACTTGATTTACTGCCGGAATGTCGATGCCCTCGTTGAAAATATCAACGGTGATGATGTAGTCGAGTTCGCCTGCAGATAACTCCGTAACGACAGCATTTCGTGTCGAGATTGAGTCTTCACCTAGAAGCACCTTCGTCCGTAGCTGCCGGCCAAAGAGCTGCTTTTGGTTGAGCTGCTCCGATAGCGCTTTTGCTTCGTCTTTCCGACTACAAAACATGAGCCCCTTAACTCTCTCAGGAAACCCGTAGACACGGAGCTTCTCCAGGAGATAGTCGATACGATCTTCAGCGACGAGAGCATCGATGGAAGCAGTCTTATCACCGATCGCTCGAACTCCATCATCAAAATCGGTGACACCGAAATAATGGAATGGTGCGAGCATGTCGGCTTCAAGAGCGGCTTGCAGTCGGATTTCGTAAGGAACGTTGAAATCAAAGAGGCGAAAGATGTCCCCTGAATCTGGACGTTCGGGAGTTGCGGTCAAGCCGAGGACAAACTCACTGTTGAAGTATTCAAAAACTGGCTTGTAGGAATTAGCAGCGCCACGATGAACCTCATCAATAATGATGAAGTCAAAGGCATCTGGAGAAAAGGTTTTGTAAGTCGATTGGGAATACAAGGATTGAACTGAGGCAAAAAGGTATCGTGCATCAGTTTCTTTTTTCCCACCAACCAAGAGTCCAAAGTCGGCGTCCGTAAGCTCAGAACCGGAGTAGGCAAGTACCTTTTGGAACTCGCTCTTAGTCTTTTCCAAAATCTGTTCCCGGTGGGCAACGAACAAGACGCGCTTGGCCTGTGCTTCTTTAACTGCTAGTGCAGCAAGGATCGTCTTCCCCGTGCCGGTAGCGGAAATTATGAGGCCTTTCCGCTCGCCTGACTGCCTCAAGTCAGCGATATTCGACAGCGCTACCTGCTGCATTTGATTAGCGATAACTGGGCCCTCGGGCAGCAACTTTGTGTGCGTGTTTTTCGAAACTGGAGGTACGCGGTTCTGTTCGTACTCATCGACCCATTGATGAGTTAGTGGGATGCAACGGTTACGTTGCATATCAATGGCCGTCTCAATTTGGAATGTGATATCACCATTCTGGTGACTGGAAAAGTGCAGATTCCACTCTTCGTTTTCCTGGAGCGCCTTTTGCGTCAAGTTTGCGCTGCCGACGATGGCTGAAAGCTCAACCTCTTTGTAAAAGAGGTATCCCTTTGGATGAAAACCCCGGTGATGATCCTCGGGGTAGATGTAGACGTTCAGTCCCTCAACTTCGAGTAGTTCTCTGAACATCGATGGCGAATTGAAATCAAGGTAGTTCGACGTGATGATCGTCATTGGGCCAGAAAACTGAAGGAGATCCTCCTTCAGCATGGCAAGGGCGGCCGGAGAAATAAATGCTACTGAAAATATGAAACTCGTAGCGGTGCGTAGCTCCTCGCGGAGCGCATTGTACATAGTGGCGGACTCATCATTTCGGATGAGCCGAGGATTGTATTTTTTGTCGGCAACGAATTTTTTATCGATGAAGCCGTAGCGTAGGTCTCCGACCAGGGAATTCATCATTGTTTTAGCATACTAAATGCACCCTGCGTCGCTTGTATTGATTACTGTTCGTTTACAAGAATGTCGACTGTAGGGATGTCCGCTGGCGCCCAATCAACGGAATAAAGCTCGGCCGGTTCTAACCAACGATATTCAGTGTGCTCCGTTAGCTTGATTTCGGGAGAAGAAACGGAACAAAAGTATGTCGCAAGTGAGATAACGGCGAAGTCATACTCATGGTCGACAGTGAGAATGTGGTTCCCAATCTCAGCGTCAAGTTTTAGCTCTTCTCTTAGTTCACGGGCTAGAGCCTCACGAGGGGACTCGCCTTCTTCGATCTTTCCACCGGGAAATTCCCAATAGTTTTCCATCGAGCGACCTGGGCCGCGTTGGGCGGCGAAGATTTTTCCTTCGTAGGTAAGAACGGCACCTACAACTTCGATTCGTTTTTTCATCTCAACTCCGCGTTCTGTCATTGCGCCTCATTCTAGTAATCGTCACTGTTTGCAGATCGGGCTATGGTGAACTCTTGGGCTTCTTATTTTCGCTTTTGCACAGTAGAAAGGACCGTTACCTTGTCAGCTTCCCGTTCGCGCGACCTGCTTCGTCGTAAAGCAAAGTGCGAATCTCAGCCGGATATCGCATCGGAGGTGGGAAGCAAACCACAAGGTCGGGATCCTTGGCAGGGTGAATTAGACGGGACTAAACAGCCGATTCCGCGAGAGATTTGGATTCTGGTCAGCGCTGCGTTCATCATCGCGCTGGGCTTCGGTCTGATTGCACCGATCTTGCCGCAGTACGCGCGCAGCTTCGATGTGGGGGTGTTCGCGGCCAGCTTCGTGGTCAGTTCGTTCTCCATTTTCCGGCTTATCTTCGCACCGGCATCGGGCTCACTGGTAGAGAAGCTCGGATATCGGCGCACGTACCTAACCGGCATCAGCATCGTCGCGCTCTCGACTTTGCTTGTCGGTGTTGCGCAGACATATTGGCAACTGCTGGCGTTTCGTGCGCTCGGAGGCATCGGTTCGACGATGTTTACGGTCTCGGCAATGGGGCTGATTGTGCGGATTTCACCGCCGGAGATCCGCGGTAAGAGCTCGGCTGCCTACGGCACAGCCTTCCTGTTGGGCAATGTCTTTGGACCAATCATTGGTGCTGCGATGGGCGCATGGGGCATGAGGGTGCCGTTTTTCATTTACGGTGGCGCGCTGATTGTGGCAACGATTGTGGTCGGTATGTCGCTGAGTGCAGAGCATCTTCGCCACGTAGTGCCCAAGCGCACAACCCCGGTGCTGAGGTTCTCCGAGGCAATCCGCGACTCGGCATATCGAAGCGCACTAGTCGGAGCTTTCGCCAACGGCTGGTCGAACTTCGGCGTGCGCGTCGCGATTGTCCCGTTGTTCGCCGCGGCAACGTTTTCCCATGTCGGCGCACCAGAACCGGGCAGCGATGGGGCAGTAGCCGCCACTGCCACAGCTGGTTTTGCGCTGACGGCCTTCGCACTCGGCAATGTTACGGCACTGCAGTTTTCCGGCCGTCTCTCCGACCGCATTGGCCGTCGCCCACTGCTCATCACAGGGCTGTTTATCAACGGCGTATTCACTGGCGCTATCGGATTTAGCAGCGGCGCCATTCCGCTACTGATTCTCTCCGTCCTCGCGGGTTTCGGCGCTGGCATGATCAATCCATCGCAGCAGGCTGTGCTTGCCGACGTCATCGGCGCCAACCGCCAAGGTGGAAAGGTGCTCGCCAATTTCCAGATGGCTCAGGACTTCGGAGCGATTTCCGGCCCGCTGATTGTCGGCGCAATCGTGGATGCCGCAGGGTTCAAGGCCGGTTTCTTTGTTTGCGGTGTCATTTCGCTGGTCGCAATGGTGGGCTGGATCTTCGGGCGCGAGACTCTACCAGCCCACTCGTCGAACAGCGGAGCCAAAGAAGCCGAAGCGAAAACAGCTTAAGCAGAGGCGGATTTGCTAGTTTCCTTGCCTTCATCGAGCTTTCGGCAAATAGCCACGTAGATAGCGCCAGTAATGTTATGCACCACAGCGGCCACCGCGCCGGGAAGCGCTGCCTCCGGGGTAAAGAACTTCGCTGCCATACCGGAGGACAGGCCAGCGGACTGTGTACCGACCTCCACGGCCACCGTGCGCTTGCCCGCAGTCGGCATCCCCACCAGCTGGCCTGCAAAGAAGCCGAGCACGTAGCCCAGGACGTTGTGGATGATCACAGCCACAAACACAATCAGGCCAATGTTCGCCAGGCTCTCAGCGTTCTTGGCCACGGCACCGAAGACCACGCCACCGATACCGAGAATGGAAATCCACGGCAGAATCGGCAGGATCTTATTAATAAACGAGTCGGCCACAACGCGAATAACCAGGCCACCAACCACAGGCAGGAGGACTGTCTGGCAGAGGCTCCAGGCCATCCCGAGGCCGTCGACATCCGTGTGCGCGTCGGCAAGCACGAGCATGAGAAACGGCGTCATGATTGGCGAAACTAGCGTCGACACGCTGGTCATAGCGACGGACAGCGCGACATCGCCACGCGACAGGTATGCGATGACATTCGACGAAGTGCCGCCCGGAACAGAGCCCAGCATGAGCAGACCAACAGCGAGTGCCGGGTTGAGTCCGAGGACTTTAGCCACGGCAATCGCCAGCAGCGGCATGATGACAAACTGCGCAATAACGCCGAAGAGAATCGCCAACGGGCGCTTAGCGACCTGCTTAAAGTCCGGGATGGTCAGGGTGAGGCCCATCGCGAACATGATGATCATCAGGAAGTACGTGATGTAATCCGTCAGCGGAGTAAACGGGGCGGGGAAGAAGAATGCCAGCGCCGAACCCGCCAAAATAAAGCCCGGAAACCCGAGAACTTCAATCATTGCCGAGAGCTTCGACGGTGCCTTATTTTCCTGCCTGCCATTCCCAGAAATCTCCTCGGGAGAATGTGGTTTTAGCGGGGACTGCCGGGGCGAAGACGGCTGCGTTTCTGGTGCGTTGTTATAGCTGGACATTCTCTAGCGACCTTGGGCTTATGCGTTGCGAAATTGCAAAAATCCGCCGAACGGTGGGTGTTCCACGGCGGAAAATAGCTGATATGTGTACAAACTTGTAGGGAAAATGTTAGCCAGCTCACCCTAGGAAATTACAAAGTAGGCACCCCGAAGTGGGTGCAATGCGCTCGCTTGACGACGGCCCCAGCGCCGGGCCTCGTCCAAGAAATCGTCCGTCTAGTGTCGTGACCTTGCGGACAGGAAATGGTTTTTTGACCGACGGTGGCGTAGTCTGGGCAATCGGTGTGAAATCCTGACGACAATGTCGCAGAGAATCTGGCAGCGGTATAAATTCGCTGGTGAAACGCTTGAAAGTGCATAGTGCATGATGGGCGCCCCTCCTCGGAAGTAAAAGCTGAATTGGGTTTGGGCGCAATTTTTCGAAGTATGTGCAAGAGAAGCGATGTCATCGCAATTCCGACGTGAGAGCACTGAAAAACAAGAACGTAAATTGGGCGGGTCATGTATGTGCGACCCAACTGTGAGTAATCAACTGTTGAATATTGAGTGTGCGGGCGAAAAGGCCCAGGAAGAGCCCCAAATGGCTAATAATGAAATGAATGGCAGCGTCGAGGAAAACCGCGAGGATCAGCGCGAAAACCGCGAGGACGCAATTGTGAAGGCCGAGGATGTAGTGGCCGAGGAAGCACCGGTGGTCGAAGAGAAGGCCGCTGAGGAAAAGACCGAAAAGGCTGAGGTCAAGGAAAAGGCCGAGAAGAAGGCCGAAAAGAACAAAGACGACAACGGCGACGACACCGTCGGCTTCGATGAGCTTGAGCTGCCGGATGACATTGTCAATGCAGTTCGCAAGGTTGGGTTTGAGACTCCGTCCCCAATTCAGGCTGCAACTATCCCGACTCTGATGAGCGGCCGCGACGTCGTCGGCCTGGCTCAGACTGGTACCGGTAAGACCGCGGCGTTTGCGCTGCCGATTCTGGCTCGCATTGATCGCTCCGTCCGTGCACCACAGGCTCTGGTGCTTGCTCCGACCCGTGAGCTGGCGCTGCAGGTTGCGGACTCCTTCCAGTCGTTTGCTGATCACCTGGGCAAGATTCAGGTCCTGCCAATCTACGGTGGTCAGTCCTATGGAGTGCAGCTGTCGGGTCTGCGCCGAGGTGCGCAGATTATCGTCGGCACGCCTGGTCGTGTCATCGACCACCTGGAGAAGGGCTCGCTGGACATTTCCGACCTGCGTTTCCTGGTGCTGGACGAGGCCGATGAGATGCTGCAGATGGGCTTCCAGGAGGATGTCGAGCGCATTCTTGCCGACACCCCGGATGACAAGCAGGTCGCGCTGTTCTCGGCTACCATGCCGGCTGCGATTCGTCGCCTGTCCAAGCAGTACCTGACGGAGCCGGAAGAGATTACCGTCAAGTCCCAGACTCGCACTGCGGACAACATTCGCCAGCGCTTCCTGATGGTCAGCCACCGCAACAAGCTGGACGCGCTGACCCGCATCCTCGAAGTCGAGGAATTCGAAGCGATGATCATGTTCGTGCGCACCAAGCACGAGACCGAGGAGCTCGCCGAGAAGCTGCGTGCCCGCGGATTCTCCGCTGCTGCCATCAACGGCGACATCCCGCAGACTCTCCGTGAGCGCACGATTGATCAGCTCAAGGACGGCCGCCTGGACATCCTGGTGGCAACCGATGTGGCTGCTCGTGGCCTGGACGTTGACCGCATTTCCCACGTGGTCAACTACGACATTCCGCACGACACCGAGTCCTACGTCCACCGCATCGGTCGTACCGGCCGCGCTGGCCGCTCCGGCGAGGCGCTGCTCTTTGTCACCCCGCGTGAGGGACGCCTGCTGCGCTCGATTGAGCGTGCAACCAAGTCGCAGCTGCACGAGATGAAGCTGCCGACCGTCGATGAGGTCAACGACTCTCGCAAGCAGAAGTTCGCTGATGACTTGACCGAGGCGCTTGCTGATTCGCAGGTTCCGGTCTTCCGTGAGCTCATCGAGGAGTACGCAGAAGAGCACGACACCCCACTGGTTGATATCGCCGCCGCTATCGCTGCGCAGGCACAGTCGGGCGACTTCCTAATGAAGGAACCGCCGCGTGGCCGTCGTAACGACCGTGACCGTGATCGTTTCGACCGCGACCGCAACCGTGGCCGCGATGGTCGCTCCCGCGGTGAGCGCGGTCAGGGCAAGCGCGCTGACCTGGTCGAATTCGACCGCGAGGGCACCGCAACCTACCGCATCAGCGTCGGTCGTCGCCAGCACGTCCGCCCGGGTGCCATCGTCGGCGCCATCGCCAACGAGGGTGGCCTGTCCTCCAAGGACTTCGGACACATCGACATCCGTGGCGACCACACACTGGTCGAACTGCCGGCCAACCTGCCGCAAGAAGTCATCAACAACCTCTCCGATACTCGCATCTCCGGCCAGCTCATTGGGCTGAAGCTTGACGACGGCACCTCGGTCGACGACAGCGATGACTACCGCGGTGGCCGTGGTGGCTACCGTGGCGATCGTCGTGATGGCGGCCGCGGTCGCGGAGGATACCGTGGTGGTCGCGGTCGCGATGACCGTCGTGGTGGTGGCCGTGGCCGTGGTGGCTACCGTGGAAACTTCGATGACGGTGACGATTTCGGTGGCCGTGGTCGCGGTCGCGATGACCGTCGTGGTGGCGGTCGCGGTCGCGGTGGCTACCGTGGTGGCCGTGATGACCGTCGCGGTGGTTACCGAGGCGGACGCCGCTAAACCTGCTAGGTGAGGTGAGCTGGGGGGGGGAGCGTCGTCAGGCGACAACCGACGACCGCCCTTGGCGCTGACCTAGAAAATAAAAAAACTGCCGGTGCGCATGTACTTCCAAGCCCTAAAAGTCGGGCCGAAACGTACAGGCGCACCGGCAGTTTTATTGTGTCTGAGCGTGAGCTCTAGATGAAGAACATCAGGATGCCGGCGACAACCCACAGCAGGGAGAAGATGCCGGAGAACATAGCCAGCTGGCCCTTCTGCTTGTCCCAGTCGAGCTCTTCAGCCTTCTTGCGACGCTCGATGAACTCCGGATCGTCAGCATCCTCGTCTTCGTCAGCGATGCCGAGGCCGGCCATCATCAGACGCTGACGCGGAATGACCAGGAAGAACAACAGTGCCCAGGCGATGATAGCCAGCAGAATTGCGGCGTGCATTGCCCCGGACTTCATGTAGGTCGACACATCGGTGAACATGACACCGAAGCCGAGCAGCGGCACGAGCAGCGACCACATGCCGTAGGTGCGCGAAATGGCGTGCATGGTGCGCGCGGCGCCGACCGTTCCAGCCTCTCCGCCGCGGGCTGCAAGCGCGAGCTTCGGGAACATCGAAATTGCGACAGTCACCGGTCCAAGCAGCAGAATTGCCGCCAGGACGTGAACCATAAGAACTACGTTTTGCACGTATTACCTTTCCACGACTGAATGTAGGCCTCGCGTTCAAGCGAGGAGTGGCCTGGATATTTCTTTATTAAGACCAGTCCTTAACTTAACGTGCTCGCACTATTTTCTCTATTTCGTGCCTTTCCTCGCGCGGATTCCACACGCAGTGGCCATCGCCTTCCAGTCTGCCGACGATACGGGCAGGTCCCATTTAATGGCCACCGCTAAGTAACGATGCGAATAGTCACACGCCTTCGTATCCTCAGGAAGCCATTCGGCCGGGCTGGCATCTCCTTTATCCCGGTTGACCGCGCTTCGCGTGGGTACGAGGTTGGTCTCGATATCGTTGCCAAATTGCCGACGCCGCTCGGCATCCCATGCGTAGGCTCCGAAATCCCACGCCGCTGCCAACGGATAAATGTGGTCGATATCGACCTCATGCGCACCAACCGGGTCACCCGTGTAAGGGTCGGGGATTTCGCGCGGGGAGCCGTCGTCAAGCGAACACGCAGAGCCCCCGAACCACGCCGCCAACACTTTATGGCGTGTATTGCAATCGGCAGAGCCTGCCCAGACGTCGAAGCGCTCGCGTTCGTACCCAGTGACGGTGGGGCGGTCGGCGACGACGCGCACGGTGCGCAGTTGCTTGACGACGGCTTCCGTCTCCGAGCCCGCGGGGGAGGAGGTGACGAGAACTCGCGTAAGCGCAAAGGATGAGACAAAGGCGGCAGTCAGGGAGGCGGCCAGGATGGCAAATAAAAAAGGGCGCATACCTAGTTGGGCGCGAAAAATACTTTTTCGGTTCCCTTGTAGGTATGCGCCGGGGCTAGCCTGCGGGGCTAGCGGAGGCCAAGCCTAGATCAAAGCGTTAGACCAAAGCCTGCTTTGCTGCGTGGTCGAACTCTTCCTTGATTTTCTCGTTCGGCTCCTTGGTAAGCAGCGTGACAATGATCATCACGACAGTTGCAGCGGCGAAGCCCGGGACGATCTCGTAGAGAGTGTCGCTGAGCGAGCTCATGCCCCATGCGAAGGAGACAACCGCACCGGTGATCATGCCGGCAGCAGCACCAGGGGTGTTCAGACGCGACCAGTAGAGGGCGGCCAGCAGCACCGGGCCGAATGCCGAGCCGAAGCCAGCCCACGCGAAGCCAACCAGATCCAGAATGGAGCTGTTCGGGTTAGCAGCGATGATTGCGGCGATGATGGCAATCAGCGCGACGGCGACGCGGGAGAGCGTCATGTAGGTCTTCGGACGCAGGGACTTGTTGACCGTTGCCTTGAACAGGTCCTCGATCAGCGCGGAGGAAGACACCAGCAGCTGCGAAGAAATGGTGGACATGATTGCTGCCAGCACTGCAGTCAGAATCAGGCCTGCAATCAGCGGGTGGAACAGGATGCGGGTCATGTCCAGGAAGATGGTCTCGTAGGAAGACGCATCAGTGACCGAAGCATCTGGGTTCGTAGCGAAGAAAACAGTTGCGGTCAGCGCCACGAGGACGGAGCCGAGCATGCACAGTGCCTGCCAGCCAACGCCCCAGCGGCGGCCCTCGGTTGCGTCCTTTGCACTACGCAGAGCCATGAAGCGAACGATAATGTGCGGCTGGCCGAAGTAGCCCAGACCCCAGCCGAGCAGACCGATAATCGTGATTAGCGGAATGCCAGCGAACGGATCGAAGAAGGCCTCAACCGGCTGTCCCTCGCTGCCCGGGTAGGGGTTGTTAGCAGCAAAGCTGAAGATGTCCGAGGCGGAGTTGCCATTGTTGATTAGGTAGATGATGCCGACAGTCGGAACCGCCAGCAGTGCGATGAACATAATGATGCCCTGCACCGTGTCTGTGTAAGACACCGCCAGGAAGCCACCGAACAGGGTGTACGCGACAGTGATAGCCGCTACCAACAGCATGCCGACGAGGTAGTTGCCACCGAACGTCGACTCCCAGTAACGGCCACCTGCCACCATGCCCGAGGAGACGTAGAAGGTGAAGAACAGCAAAATAATCAGGCCTGCGGCAACGCGCAGCACCTTCGACGTATCGTGCAGACGATTCTCCAGGAACGACGGCACGGTAATCGAGTTACGAGCAATCTTGGTGTAACTACGCAGGCGTGGTGCGGTGAACTTCCAGTTCAGCCATGCGCCTGCGACCAGGCCGATTGCAATCCAGGTCTGGTTCAGACCCGAAAGGTAAATCGCGCCGGGCAGACCCATCAGCAGCCAGCCGGACATGTCCGATGCACCCGCTGACAGTGCCGCGACGAACGGATGTAGGCCGCGGCCGCCAATCATGTATTCGTCATACTCTGCAGTCTTTTTCCATCCGGTCCAACCGATGTAGACCATCAACAGCAGATAAATGACTAGTGCGATGATGAACCATGTGTGTTGGTCCACAGGGCAACTCCTCATTATTTATTAGTCGTACAGTCGGACTCGCGCACTACCTAGCGCACCAAAAAGCATTTTCGGCGCACAACTCAGTTTCGCTTAATCAAGTCTGCTTGACGACGTTCACAGCGCCGCGGCAGCATCGAGCCAAAAAGTGGCCGACGTCCACGGTGGAACCTGCGGTTCGCGATTCAGCACAGCTTCAGCTTCCGGACTATCTTCGACAGTCAGCGGAGCCTACTGGCACATGCGAACCATGGCAGAACTATTGCACGAGTCACACATTTTTAATTCTTGTGGCCTATACGACGTTTTCATGTGATGCGCTGCATTGCAAGATAAGAAGCGTTGAAAAAGCTTTTAAAAATCGGTTAAGTGCGACAAATTACCTGGGAAAAGGGGTATTTGGGTAGAGGAGGAGTAATTTTTGCAAGATACATAATTCGAACATGCGTGCTAATGTTGTGGTGTGGTGGAAAAGCTGATCCGGGGTGCGTGGCAGAATCTTCATTGAACAAATATCTGGTGGCGAAGTCGCCGGGTGATTAGACGGTGATGACTGAGCAAGCAGTGGGGAGGAAGTAATGGACCAAGTTGCTAAGTCAGCGGTGCCGTTGCTGCTGCACGCGGTCTGGAAAGATGATTCGGGTCTTCACCTATGGGTGGAGCGGCCAGAGGGGCACCGGATTATTGCGGACGTGGATTTGCTGGAAGTCCCGGCGCATCAGCGTCGGCTTTTTGCAGTGCTGGACCAGGGGAGTCGAGCGCAACTGACGCTAAAACTGCGCACACCGAAGGGGCGGGCAGTAGAGAAAGCGGTACCCACATGGGTGTTCCCGCCATGGGCTGCGGTGACGGCACTGGTGCAATTGCAGGAGGAAGTTTCCTCGGCGGCGATGGCACCGGATCTTCGGTTCTTTGTGGATGTTGTACAGGGATTGGATGCTTTCGCACGCTCTGGGCGGGCATTGGTGGCGCTGACGTGGGAAGACAATGAGTGGTGGCCGACGTGGCGGATGTCGGAGGGGCTGAGTGAGATTGCTTGGCAGAGTCAGGTCATTTCTCGTACACCACCGGTATTGATTGATAACGGAGGCGCCACGGTGGCTGAGGATTTCATCAATCGGATGTTTCATTGGGTCACCAACGCGCTTCTGGCCGATCTGGATGAACCGGCAGAACAGCGGCAGAGTTTCGTGCGGTCGTTGTTGCAGTCTCAGTCCCTGGGGCGTGCGACGCCGGGGGTGGCGCAGTCACTGGCAAAGTGGAGGCTGTCGGCCGATGGTGAGGATGTTCGTCTGCAGCTAATGGTGCAGGAACCTGTTGGTTTTGAAGGCCAGCTGGAAGACTTGCCGGATGTGGATCTTCCGCAGCTGTTGGAGTTGCGGAATCGAGCGGATGAAGAAGGCGGCTCAGTAACTCGCTTCAATCCTCGTTCAGCTGCGGTGGAACATGAGACTCTATGGCCATTGCGGATGTACTACCGCATCGGCGTCGCAGCTCCGGAGCGCCTGAATCCAGAAATGTGTCGCCGGTCCGTGCTGTCGCTGCTTCGCCCGCAGCTATTGGCGGCACAGGAGGCATTCCCAACGCTCAAATATGCGAAAGCAGCGGGACACCCGGGCTTGGATCTGCTGCTGACCTCAGAGCAGCTGATAGAGCTTATGACTGATGGCATCTCGCAGCTGGCAAAGGTTGATATCGATGTGATGCTGCCGCCGAACTGGAAGTCAGTGGAGACCACCCTGCAGTTGCACACTGAAGTCGTCCAGTTAGATCCGACGGGGCCTGCTGGGCGCCGTTCGGAACCGAAACTCGGATTTGACCAACTGGTTGATTACGAGTGGAAGCTGGCCGTGGGGGATGCCGTACTGACGGAAGCGGAAATGCGTGAGCTCGCTGCATCGAGTACGGGGCTAGTGCATCTGCGAGACCATTGGGTGCACGCGAACCCAGAGGTAGCTAGGGAAGCCCTGAAGTTTTTGGTGGAGCAGACCAAGGCCGGGGAGGAAACCGGTAAGGGGCAAGCGACCCTGAAAGAGCTGGTCTTCGACGGTGGCTTAGAGTCGCAAGCTCCAGCAGCAGTGCCAGTCGCCCCCAGGGACCCCTCTTGGCTCAAGGCGTTGGTGTCGAAGTACTCAGACGGTTCCACGGCCCTCGCAGAGTCGGTCGAGGTGCCACCGAGTTTTGTCGGTGAGCTGCGGGAGTATCAACAGCGCGGTGTGGAGTGGCTGGCGGATATGTCCAACCGCGGCTTTGGTGTCATTCTCGCGGATGACATGGGGCTCGGTAAGACTGTGCAAATTCTGGCGCTGTTGGAGTATGAGCGCTGCCGTCGGAAAGCAGATGCTACGGCTCAAGGGCACAAGACTTCGCTGCTGGTGGTTCCGACAGGTGTGTTGCGCAACTGGGCAGCAGAAGCGGCAAAGTTCACTCCAGAGCTTAAGGTTGGGCTGCTGCATGGTTCAAACCGCCCTCATGGTGGGGAACTACAAGAATTTATCGGAAAACACGATGTTGTTGTGACGACCTATGGTGTTGCTACCCGCGATGTGAACGAACTCGCCCAAGTGCAGTGGGATCATGTGATTGCTGACGAAGCACAGGCAATTAAGAACCCCAACGCACAGGTATCCAGAGCGCTGCGGAGCCTGGGCTCGCGACACAACATCGCCATGACTGGTACTCCGGTGGAAAATGACTTGGGCGAACTGCGCACCATCATGGATTTCTGTAATCCAGGCATGCTGGGCTCGGCGAATGCATTTCGCAACAAGTTTGCGATTCCCATCGAGCGTGATGGGAATGCGGAAATGCTGCTGCAATTACAGTCGATTACAGCACCTTTTATCCTGCGCCGACTCAAGTCGGATCCAGCTATCGCGCCGGACCTGCCCAAGAAGAATGAGCAGGTGGAGATGGTTCCTCTCACGACGGAGCAGGCTTTCTTGTATCAGGAGGCCGTGAAGGATATCGAGGACAAGCTTAAGCGCTCGAAGCGGAATCGTTCTGGCAGCTTCGGGCGAAAGAGCATCATCCTCGGCGGCATCATGAAGTTGAAGCAGATTTGCAACCACCCAGCGCACTACCAGCACGACGGCTCGGGGCTGCTTAATCATGGGCAGCATCGCTCGGGCAAGGTCGCACGGTTGGAAGAGCTCGTCGATGAGATTGTGCAAAACGGTGAACACGCGCTTGTGTTCACGCAGTTCGTGGAGTTTGGCAAGATGCTTGCCCCTCATTTCAGCAAGCGCTTGGGCGTGGACATTCCGTTTATTCAAGGGGCAATGACTCCGGCACAGCGCGAAAAAGTAGTGGCAGAGTTTAATGCCCCGGACGGTCCGCCAATCATTTTGCTGTCGACTCTCGCGGCAGGTGTCGGCATCAACCTAGTTGCCGCCAACCACGTCATTCACATTGACAGGTGGTGGAATCCAGCGGTTGAAAACCAGGCCACGGACCGTTCCTACCGCATCGGTCAGCGTAAAGACGTCCATGTGCACAAGCTGGTCAGTGTTGGAACGCTTGAAGAACGCATCGACGAGCTGATTTTTGAAAAAGCAGAATTGGCGGATGCAGTTGTGCGCGCTGGTGAAACCAAGCTGACGGAGATGGACTTTCACCGTTTGCGGTCACTGTGGCAATTGGACAAGGACAAGATTCAGTCACTGCGTGAATCGATGGACGCAGCGGAGTCAAAGTCCGGTGGGACGGTGACCGATGGGGTGACCCCGGAGGCCACGGCATTGGATTCCGCAACCTCGGATGACGATTCGATTCCCAACAATGTGACACCGTTTAGAGTCCAGAAGAGGTGGTACTAATGGCCGGTGACGGAGACGTGACATGGGGCGACAATGTCATCTTTGCCGAGTTTGGCAAGGGCCCCTCTGGAAAGCGCGGTCGTAAAAGGACTACGGCGCGAAGCGCACCAGCAACCAGCTCGACGATTGAAAAGCTCCTGGCCACCCAGGACTGGGCTGGTGCATTTACCGGGCAGCAGCGACGTGGAACCTCAGCGCGTGTGGCGGTCGAGCCACGTACTACTTTTGCCCGGTGGGTGTGGGAGTTCATCATCCGTGGTGCCGATTCGGGTCGTATTCACAGAGGCGAGAAGTACAGGTTCGACGGCAATGTGCTCGGGCTTCGAATCGCGGATGGTTACATCATCGGGGAAGTGCAGGGTAGCCAGCCGGAACCATTCTCAGTCTTTATTCGGTTCCCACGGCGGGAGCAGAAACAAACTGACGACGTACTGCGGTGGTTGGTGAACAATCCGTCGGCCTTCACAGAGTTTGAGCACGGCGAGTTGCCGTATGAGCAGATGGAAATGCTGTTGTGCGATGGTGAAGAGCACATTTATAGCGAATGCACCTGCCCGGACCCGGCACCTGTGTGTAAGCACACCGTTGCAGTCGCCGCTCAACTTGTCGCTGATATTGACCGTGATCCGCTGTCGCTAATGCAGCTGCGCGATTATCCGCAGCGCGAATTGCAACGCCGACTTCAGGAACTAACACAGCTGCGAAACCGGACTGCGCCAAAGCGCCTCGGGCTTGGCGGCGCGGTTCGGGAGGATCCCAATAAAATCGCCCAGAAGGCGGATGGCGCTGGTGGAAATGATGGCGGTGACAACGAGCAGAAAAAGGTTGCCGAGCTTTTCGCGGTCGAAGCCGACTACTGGGGCAATGATTTGGAACGAGTCAGTGTTCCTTCGCTCGAGGTTATTGCCCCACTAACAGTTACCGACCGCAGTTTGCTGCATGAAGCATTGCAGCCAACCTGCGTAATTTCGAGAGAGACCATTCGTGCAGTCGCCGATTTGGAAGATTGTTGGCAACATCTGCAGGAATCGCTGAGCCTGGGACAAAAGGAGCGCTAGTCATGAAATTCATTCACACCTCAGATTGGCAACTGGGAATGACTCGGTGGTTCCTAGAGCTCGACGGCGGTGAAGCCCAAGCTAGGTTCCACGAAAGTCGCCTCAACGCCATCGATCGCATCGGCGAGTTGGCGACCAGCGAAGGCGCTGAGTTCATTGTCGTCGCTGGAGACGTGTTCGATTCCAACACATTGCCGGACAAGGTGTTCTTGCGGGCTCTTGAGCGAATCGCCAAGCTACCCGTGCCGGTGTATCTCCTACCCGGCAACCATGATGCGCTTGATGCTTCTTCCATTTATCGACGTAGTGCTTTCGAATCTTTGGAAGACCGAGGAGTTTACGTAATTCGCGACAGCGCGCCCATTGCCATCCGTGACGGGGTGGAACTCATCGGCGTGCCAGTGCGCGGCAAGTATTCGGCAGACGACATCGTGGCGGAAATAGCCACGGAGCTTGAGCCCGCCGATGGAATCCGAGTGATGGTCGCACACGGCCAAGTAGAAGGCTTTGGTGCTGATGCAGGAGCCACCATTGATCTGACCAGCTTGGAACAAGCTATTGAGCGCGGGGCGTTGCACTATGTGGCGCTGGGGGATTCCCACTCCACGAGCCAACTCGACCATGCTGGCAGAGTTTATTTCTCCGGCGCACACGAAACCACAGCGTATGACGACAAAGAACGGGATTCCGGCAATGCGCTAGTCGTCGACATTGTAGAGAGCGGCCCCGAAAAGGGCTCAGTTACCGTGGCCTCCCACCGAGTGGGGCAGTGGGCTTTTCATGCCATTGACATGGATATCACTGGCGCGGAAGACCTCGATGAGTTCTTTGCTGAACTGGACGGTATCGAGGCGAAGACAGACACAGCGGTGAAGTATTCATTGCGAGGAACCGTGACACTGTCGGAGTCGACTACCTTTGAAAATCGACTTGAGCAGTATCAACAGCTTTTCGCTGCACTTTATCGCCGGGAAAGTGGTTCCGATTTGACGGTGGTTCCGTCCGAGGGGGATATCTCTAATCTCAATCTCACCGGTTATCCGCTCATAGCTGCAGAAAAACTAACGGTCTTGAGCAAAGGGCGAACCGAGAGCGGCAGCCCGCTATCAGAATCTGAAACCACCGCAGCAGCCGATGCGCTTCGCTTGCTGGCGCGCCTGGCCGGAGAGAAGGAATAAATCATGCGTTTTCACGACATCGAATTACACAATGTACGTGCGATTGATTCACTCTCAATCACAGGGCTAGCCGAGCGGGGCGTGGTAGTGATTTCCGGTGAAAACGAGTCGGGTAAGACGACAATCGCCAAAGCTATTCACGTTGCGCTGACGACAAAATGGAAGTCCAGGTCAAGCGAAGCGCTTAGTCTGAACAGCCACTCCAGCCAGGAAAAGCCGCAGGTTAAGCTCCGGCTGGAGCTTGACGGCTACGAATTTACGCTGGACAAGATCTTTGGTAGCACCAAGGACACCGGCACAATCGTCACCGTCCACTCTCCGACAGCCGAGGTTCTTAAAGATGACCAGGCGGAAGAGTGGCTGGCCGCACGAATGCACAATGCGGACACCAAGAACCTGTGGCAGGTTTTCGTTGCTGAACAGGGGCAAGCACAAAAGACACTCTCCTTGGGCGGGTATGCGCAGGTCACGAGCGCATTGCAGTCGGCATCGGGACAGCGCGCCGAAACCGCAGAAGAGGTAGGTCTGTTTGAAGCCGTTGAAGCTGAATACGGCAACTATTTCCAAAAAAATGGCAAAGAGCGCAAGCAGCTTACCGACGTAGACAAGGAGCTGGCGGAAGCCCAGCAGGTGCGCGACGAAGCGGCGAAAAAGGTCCGGGAATTCGAAGCGCTCAATGAGGAAGCTGCTCGTAATGAAGAAAGCCAACACACGCAGCGGGCATCGTTGCCAGAAGCCAAAAACGAAGTCGAGCATTGGGCGCAGGCACTCGAAGAACTCGAAAAGTTCAGGGTTGCCGTGTCCCAGGCACAGGAGGTCTCTGCAGCGGCGAAGCAGCAGCTGGACTTAGCTAAACAGGCGCAGCAAGAGCGGGAAACCTTCATTCAGCAGGCACAAGATGCCAAGGACCAGCATTCCGTCGCAGAGAAGAGAGTTGCTGAACTTAAGGAAGCGTTCGATAAGGAGGTCGCAGCTTTAAAGAAGGCGCAGGAGGATCGCGATGCGGTTGTGACCGCGTACCGCGAAGCTCGAAAAGCAGAAGAGCTGGCTGCAGCTGAAGTCGCATTGGGGGAGAAGCGCGGCTTGGTTGAAGCCTTGTCGAAGCGAGTGGAGAAGCTCGATGCGCTCCGCGCGCAATTGGCAGAGCAAAAGGAGGTAATTGCTCGGAATTCCGTTACCGAGGAGGTAATGGAAAAACTGTTGACCTGCGAACGCGAAGTTGCAACAGCCACCGCTGTGCTGGAGGCGTCGAGCCCGAGTGTGCAGCTCTCGGCTAGTAGTGCGCAGGAGGTCACAGTCGACGGCGAGAAAGTGGGGCTAGCTCCGGAGGCTGAGACAGTTCAACGTGCGGTTACTAAGCCGTTGGCCATCGAAGTTGGCGACGTCACGGTTGCTATCCAGCCCGGAGACGGCTCAGATTCGCAGCAGCGCAAGCTAGAAAAAGCAGAGATATCGCTCAAGGAACAGCTTGAGGCGGCAGGCGCTGATTCCGTCGCGGAAGCACAAGAGGCACACACACGACGTCGTGAAGCGGAAAAAGCAAAATTCCAGGTGGAGACATCCATAACTGCGGTGTCCGACGGCGTGGAGTATCACCAGCTCACAGCAGAGTTGGACGATGCGAAGGAAGAAGCACGAGTACACGGCGAGCGGTATCGGGAACTTGCGGGCGAGGAAGCGCCGACGGAGATTGACTTGGTATCGGCAAAGTCCCGGCTGGAAGAAGCTGCAGTGGGGCGTAGGGATGCCGAGTCGGAGCGCGACAGTGCTGATATGCGCTTGTCGAAGCTGGAGAAGCGTCCTGCATACGCCAACTATACGAAGGCCAGCAGCGAGCTTGAAGGGGCTCGGTCCGTTCTGAAGGTCCGCGAAGATTCGCTCACGGCGACGCGAGAAAAAGCCTCGGACGCCGAGATCTTTGCTGCGGTGGAAAACCGAGGCAAGGACTATGAGGCGGCAGAAGAGCAACTGGCTGCGGCTCTGAAAGAGCTGGCGCAGCGGGATGCCGACGACGTGGAAGCATCGCTCGCGGGCGCTAAGCAGCGACGGGATGCAGTTGAGAATCGCCTGGCTGAGCTGGAAAAGCGCCGGCAAGAGATTCGGGTGCACTTGGACTACTTCGACAGCGCGAATGAGAAGCTGGCAGCTGCTGAGGGGGTAGTGGAGCGAACACAGCGAGATCGGGACTCGATGCGTCGCCGTGCAGCCGCCGCCAAGACTCTTATGGAGGTAATGACACAGGCACGTGCGGCATCGCGGAATGCGCTGGCTGACCCCTTGCTGCGCAAGCTCGAAGAGTACGGTGGCGGTGTGTTCGGTGCGGGAACTCAGTTCACGATGAATGAGGACTTGCAGATTGAGTCACGGTCCAATGCCGATGGCAAGTTCGATGTCGATGAGCTATCTGGTGGAGCGCAGGAGCAGCTGGACATTCTGCTGCGCTTGGCCGTTGCCGGTGTCATGGAGGGCGGGCAAGGCGCTCCGGTGATTATTGATGATGCATTAGGTTATTCAGACGAACACCGTTTGCGGCGGATGAATAATGCTCTTGCCAAAGCGGGGCGCGATATGCAGGTATTAGTCCTGACGTGCGATGAAGCCCGCTTTGATCGTGTGACAGGAGCGGAGTTTATGAAAATTCAGGATTTGGTTTCAAGATAGTAGGCTCTGTACATATGCAAGATGTTCCGTGGTTAAGTGATGAAGAGCAGCGGTTATGGCGCTCAATTCTGAACGCTAAACGGGCCGTTGACAGGTCAATCGACCTTCAGCTGCAAGATTCTCTCGATATTTCCACTGCAGATTTTTCGGTTCTGGTTGTTCTCTCCGAGGCTGAAGACAATGTAGTGCGCATGCGCACCCTGTGTGAATCCCTGGAGTGGGACCGCAGCCGAATGTCACACCAAATTACTCGTATGGAGCGACGCGGGCTAGTAACTAAGGAACGCTGCGCCTGCGATAACCGTGGTATCGATGTCACGCTTACTGAACACGGTCGAACTGTGATTGAGAAAGCGGCGCCGAACCATGTGAAGCTTGTGCGCCATGTTTTGTTTGATGTGCTCGGTGAAAATATCGACTATCAGGGGATTTCCGCTGTGCTCGATAAGATTGCAGAGACCGCCAATGCTACGGTCACCGATTCAGTCGACGGACAAGCAGAGTAGCCAAAAGTTTTTGTGAGTGTTTTCTCATTTGTCTCCGCTACGAGGCTCTCACCATTAGCCTAGAGCAGTATGAACTCATTTGAATGGCTGAGTGATGATGAACAGCTCTTTTGGCAGTCGATGGTAGCTGCTTTTCGCGAGGTAGAGCGCAATATCGAGCGGAGCCTACGCACTCGAACCGGGCTGACGTTCGCGGACTTTACCCTGCTCATCGCTCTGCATGAGGTAGAGGAGGGGATTCTGCATGTTGACAAGATTTGTGATCGACTGAAGTGGAACCATCCCCGCGCGCTGCTACATACCAACAGGTTGGAAAAGCGCGGATTTATTCACACCGAAGACCACGGCGAAGACCCGGATTCGGATTATGTCGTCGTCTTAACAGGCGTTGGTCGGCACGTGTTTGCCGAGGCGGCGCCGGATTATGTAGACACTGTTCGCCAGGAAGTTATTTCACCACTTGCTGATGAAGACCGCGAAGTGATGCTGAGGTGCTTCCAGTCGGTTCTCGAAAGGAAATAAGACTTCCAAGTCCTGCTAGTAAAACAATCACTAGCAGGGCGCTTTTTTCTCTACGTTTCAAGTTGTAAAGTAAGGCGTGCCTAAAGCAAAGGGGTGAGTGCTCACTTCTCTTTGTGCACCCTAAGTACCAAAAACTACGCAGAAATAAACAAGGCAGAAACTGAAACGCATGAGAGTCAATATTTTCGCCAAGGCTAAAACCGCGCCAAAGACCAAAACTCTGGCCGCAATCGGGTGTGCAGCGCTGAGCTTCGTCGCTACAGCATGCGGTGCGGACGCAGAGTCGAACGAGGCTGCCGACAACAAAGGAGAACTCACTGTCACTGATGTCGCAGGTCGCACTGTGACCTTCGACAAGCAGCCAGAACGAGTCGTGCTCGGTGAAGGCCGCGCCATGTTTGTCACCGCGATGCTTGACCACGAAAACCCGGGTGACCACGTTGTCGCCATGGGCAGCGATTTGCATTCGGGCGCGCCGTCGTTTGAAACCAAGCTTTTCGAGACGAACCCCGAGCTGAAAGACATGCCGACCATCGGCAATATCGCCAAGGGCGATGTCACAGTTGAAAACCTCATCTCCCACGACCCAGACGTGGTCGTCATGACCCTTGACCACAAGAAGGCCGCGGAGCAGTCCGGTTTCCTCACCAAGCTCGATCAGGCAGGTCTGAAGTACGTATTCACCGACTTCCGGCAAAAGCCCCTGGAGAATACCGCCAAGTCCGTCGAGCTCCTCGGCCAGATCGTCGATGAGCAGGACAATGCCAAGAAGTTCACCGACTTCTACACAAAGCGCGTCAACGAGATCACCGAACGTGCCGCCAAGCTCGAAGACAAGCCAAAGACCTTCGTCTGGCGAGCAGCCGGTCTCAAGGATTGCTGCTCGACCGTCAACAAGTCCAACCTCGGTGACCTTGTCACAGCAGCCGGCGGTGAGAACCTCGGAGACAGCCTCCTCGACACCGAATCGGGCGACGTGACCGCAGAGAAGGTCCTGTCCGTCCAGCCGGAGAAGATCATCGCCACCGGTGGTTCTTGGGCGCTCGATCCGAAGAAGCCGGAAGTGCTGCCACACGTCGAACTCGGCTACACCGCCACCCCAGAGACCGCACAGCGCACTCTGGAAGGCCTGCTGAAGACTCCGGGTTTTGACACCCTGACCGCGCCGAAGAAGGGTGATCTGTACGCCGCCTTCCACCAGTTCTACGACTCGCCGTACAACGTCTTCGCGCTCGAGCAATTCGCCAAGTGGATTCACCCAGAGGAGTTCGCTGACCTCGACCCGGTCGCTGACTTCGCCAAGTTCCACAAGGACTACCTGCCCTTCGAACTCAGCGGCACCTTCTTCACCGCGCTGGAGCCGACCAAGTAACCCATCTTCCACCATCGAAGAAGGAATCCGATGACTTACACCAATCTGCACGCTCCCGCGTCAGGGCTTGACGACGAACCCCGCGAGTCCACCTCCACCAACGGCAGTGGAGGTCAAGAGTCGCAGCCCGCCACCGAACAGCACGAGTGTCCGTCGTCAAGCACGACCTACGACTCTGCGCGACAGTACCGACGACGCTCGGCACGGAAAATCGCCATCATTGCGGTGCTGGTGGGGCTGGCCGTGTGCGCGTTTGTGGTGGCGACGATTGTGGGGCCGATGGCACTGAGCGTGGGGGACGTCGTCCGTGGCATCGTGAGCCCGAATGATGTGGACGAAACCACTCGTACGGTGCTGTGGAAGCTGCGTCTGCCTGCATCGGTGATGGCAGTGCTGATTGGTGCAGCGCTGTCGCTTGCCGGTGCACAGATGCAGACAATCCTCGATAACCCTCTGGCGGAGCCGTTTACGCTCGGTATCTCGGCTGCAGCGGCGTTCGGTGGGGCGGCATCGATTGTGCTGGGCTGGGTGATTATTCCGCATGCGCAGTTCAACCTGGCGGCCGTGGCCTGGGTATCATCCGTCGTCGCTGTGGCGATTGTGGCGGCGGCGTCGGTATGGCGCGGCTCGGGTAAGGAATCGATGATTCTGCTCGGCATTGGTCTGGTGTTTCTATTCCAAGCGCTGTTGGCGCTGTTGCAATACCGCGCGACTACCGAGGCGCTCCAGCAGATTGTGTTCTGGACGATGGGCTCGCTACAGCGCGCGAACTGGGTGGCCAACGGTATCATTGCGGCGGCGCTGCTAATCGCTATTCCGTTCACTATCCGCTATGCGTGGGCGCTGACGGTGTTGCGGCTTGGCGATGCCCGAGCAAAAGCCGTGGGCATCAATGTGGATAGGCTGCGCATTGCGACGCTGATTGTAGCCTCGCTGCTGGCAGCAACCGCAGTGGCCTTCGCCGGCATCATCGGCTTCATCGGACTGGTCGGTCCACACATTGCGCGCATGCTGGTCGGTGAAGAACAGCGCTTCTTTGCCCCGGCATCGATGGCGGCAGGCGCGGCGCTGCTTGCGGCAGCTCATGCGGTATCCATCACGGTGGTGCCGGGTGTGGCAGTGCCGATTGGCATCATTACCGCAATCGTCGGTGTCCCATTCTTTGTCGGTTTGGTTTTCCTGCGTAAGAGGACGGTGTGGAACTAATGGGCGTATTTCTCGATGTCAACGAAGTAGCTGCAGGCTATGGCAAGCGGAAGGTGCTGCGCGGGGCGTCGATGCGCACGCTGAAGCCGGGTACGGTGACGGGTTTGCTCGGGCCAAACGCTGCGGGTAAGTCCACACTGATGACCACCCTGGCGGGGATTCGAAAGCCCATGTCCGGGGAGATTGTGCTGACCCGTGACACTGAGCGGGTTGTCGGCTCCGAACTGCGCGATGTGGTGGGCTACGTGCCCCAGGATCTGCCAGCAAGTGCCTCGCTGACCGCATTTGAATCGGTGTTGGTCTCTGGCCGGCGCGCCGGGCGTCTGCGCGTGCGCGGCTCCGAGATTGAGCACACTGCGGCGGTTCTCCGGAAGGTTGGTATTGAGCACCTTGCCGACCGCTTCGTCGGCGAGCTCTCCGGCGGTCAGCGTCAGCTCGTCGCCGTCGCGCAGATGTTTGTCCGTGATCCCGAGGTCATGCTTCTCGACGAACCCACCTCCGCCCTCGACCTGCGCCACCAGGTGGAACTCCTACAGCTCGTCCGCGCGGAGGTCGCCTCACGGAGCTCCTTGGCGCTCGTCGCAATCCACGATCTCAATCTCGCAGCCCGCTACTGCGATGAGCTTGTCATGCTTCACGACGGCCACGTGGTTGCCCAGGGGAGTCCTGCTGACGTTCTCACACCGGATCTTTTGGCCCGCGTCTATGGAATTCGAGCCCGCGTGCTTAATGATGGAGGCGTTCCTGTGGTGTGTCCTATTGAGGAAGACCAGGTTTCTGAGGCCGCATAGTGCGGATTTGGCTGGGGTGCGGGGCATTTCGCTAATCGCCCCAGCCAAGTGGTAACATCTTTTCTCGTTGCACTTGTTGTGCTTGTGCCACACGCCCCCGTAGCTCAGTGGATAGAGCGCCGGTTTCCGGTACCGAAGGTCGGAGGTTCGACTCCTCTCGGGGGCACGTCTTATCCCTTAAGCGGTTAGGTTCGATTAGATTCGCCTGGTTGCTTGAGGGATTTTTGTTTCGGGTGTACCTGGCGGAAGCGGGCCAATCCGAGTTACTGACTGCGTTTATGACAAAAATGACCCAAAAAATGGCCTGAAAGTGTCATAAACTCACACAGTTTCACATGTGCAGCCCGTCGGGGGATCCCGGTTAATTGACCGGGCGACGAACCGTACCGTCCGGATAGCGGGCAAAGCGCCCCTCTTCAAAGGGTGCAACCGGATCGTTGGAATCAAACCGCCATGCGCCGAACTCGCCACGCTGGTAGGCATCGAATGCCTCAACGAGCTCTTCGCGGCTATTCGCGACAAACGGGCCATGCTGATACACGGGAGCGCCAATTGGTCGGCCTTGGAGGATGAGCGCGAAGGCCCCCTCGTCACCTGCAGAAATGTCCAGTGCCTCGGTTGAGCGCAGCACTGCGCCCTCTTGCACCAGCGTTTCGCCCTCGATAGTGAGCCTGCCGCGTAGAGAGTAGAGAGTCCGAATTGTCTCGGCATAATTGGTTGGTGGCAACGTTAGCTGTGCGCCCGGTTGCAGGCGCAGCACCCACACGGCTACATCGGAATCTGGTGCAGCGGCCCAGGATTCCGGTGGTGGAGCAAGCGGCTGAGTATCGCCGAATGCGCCCGCGATGACCTTTACGTCGTAGCCGTGGCCATTGTCATCAGTGCCGGTGACGTGCGGAGTGTCTTCTGTCCAGAACATCTGGAAGTGCGGCTTTGCCTCCTTGCCTTCGGGCGGCAGGTTCAGCCAAATCTGAAACATGTGGTGAGGATTGGGGCCGTCGTTATGCAGAAGCGGGAACATTTCAGCATGCGCAGTGCCTGCGCCGGTGGTCAGCCACTGAGTGTCGCCGTCGCCGTAACGAGCCTGTGCACCTTCGGAGTCGGTGTGGTCGACGTAACCTTCCTCGACAATCGAGATAGTTTCAAAGCCGCGGTGTGGGTGGGAGGGGAAGCCGGGGACGGTTGTGCCGTGGTACATGGACCAGCCGTCCTTGCCGGAAAAGTCCATGCCGATATTACGGCCGAGCAGCGAGGCATCTGGTGTCATGGTTGTGCCCTTGGCCTGCGGGTATAGGTCGTAATGGTGGACCGCGAACAGGAAGGGATCCATGCCGGGGAGCTGTGGGTTGTCGGCTACTGAGAACTTTTGAATGATTGCGCTCATGACAGGCTCCTTTGGCTAGCTAAATTCATCATCCACAACAAAATGTTGGCGTGTCAATCAAAATGCTAGCCAAGAACCGACCCGACTGTCTCTACTCAGCAATAATCACAATCAGCGTGCGCGGCCCGTGGACACCTTCGACTCGGGCAAGCTCGATGTCCGAGGTCGCAGAAGGCCCCGAAATCATAGTGATTGGAGCAGTGGGATCACTCTCGCGTAGACGGGAAAATGCCTCCGGAATGCCGTAGACGACCGTGGAAGCGGGCACAACGCAGATGTGAATATCCGGCACCAAGGTCAGCGCGCGGCGGCCAGAAGTGGCCGAACCGTCCAGGAAAATGGTGCCGGTCTCGGCGCAGGTGACAGCAGAGCTGGTGACAATCGCGTCGAGCTCGTCCAGCTCTTCGGCGGTGAAACCGGTGTCGACGCGAATCTCGGTGGTGGCCTTACCTCCACCAGACTCCAACCCCGCAACCCACTCGCGGTCCAGACCTTCGGGAATACCAATCAACGAGGCCCCGACATCAGCAATTGCCTTCTTCACAGCCTCATTGATGTCGGTTGCCGAGCTGCCACAGCGGCGCACGTCGGCTTTGTAATCGGCGATGCGCTCGTCGGCAAGCGAAATGATCTCTTTGGCCGTCAGGTCGGAGGAGCGCTCGTAGTCGCGGGGGATGTCGAAATGCGCGCCGGGCTCGCCAGGGATGATGCCCACGTCAGAGGCCAAGTCACGGCCTTCGAAGGCGATTTTCTGAGCATTACGGATACGCTCGAGGATTTCGCTCTTGGCAATGTTCGCGGATGCTGAGGAGTGGGACATAGCTAGGCCTCCTTGTTGGTCGCGTCAGACTTGCCGGATGTGTCGGACGAGTCAGATTGATCAGAACCCGATAGCCCATTAATCTTCGTCGGAACCTGATTGGCCGATTCGCGGGTCAGCTGCGCCGAGAAATCCTTCGAACCCCACAGTGAGCGGAACGGCTTCTTCGGCGGAACCGGGGTATCACGCGCATCCGACCACCCGCTGAGGAAGAGCGGCAGGGCGTGAATCTCGCCGTCCTTCAAACCGAGTACGCGGGCGAGGGAGGCCATCTTTGCGCTCATATTCCAGAGCTTCTGATTGCCCATGATGACCCCGAGCGTGGCAAACAGCTTGCCCTCCACCGGCGGGCGGTGTTCCGTGACCTTACGGTGGCGCAGCTCCAGCAGTGCCGCAGGGATGTCAATTCGCACCGGGCAGACCTCAAAGCAAGCCCCGCACAGCGAAGACGCATAGGGCAGCGAAGCATTCGGATCATCGTAGGAATCCATGCCAGTGAGCTGCGGGGACAAAATCGCACCAATCGGGCCCGGGTAGACCGAACCGTAAGCGTGCCCGCCCACGTGCTCATAAACAGGGCAGATATTCAGGCATGCCGAGCAGCGAATGCACTTCAGCGCTTCACGCCCAATCGGATCTGCAAGAGTGGCCGAGCGCCCATTGTCCAGCAACACAATGTGGAAATTCTTCGGGCCGTCGCCGTCGGTCGTTCCCGTCCACAGAGAGGTGTAGGGATTCATACGCTCGCCTGTCGACGACCGTGGCAGTAGCTGCAAGAAGACTTCCAGATCCTGGAAGGTGGGAAGCAGCTTCTCAATACCCATCACCGAAATCAGTGTTTCCGGCAGTGTGAGACACATACGGCCGTTGCCCTCAGATTCGACGACGGCTACCGTGCCGGTTTCGGCTACACCGAAGTTGGCGCCGGAAATCGCAACCTTGGCCTCCATAAACTGCTCGCGCAGGAACTTACGGGATGCCTCGGCCAGATCGGCCGGATTGGCTTTCAGGTCCGGGTCGACTCCGGGGATTCCATTGAGGAAGATCTCGCGGATGTCTTCGCGATTGCGGTGGATAGCAGGAACCAGGATGTGGCTCGGCATGTCGTCGGCAAGCTGAACGATGAGTTCCGCCAGGTCGGTTTCGCGGGCGGTGATGCCGGCGTCGGCAAGTGCTTCGTTCAAGCCGATTTCCTGCGTGGCCATCGACTTAATCTTGACGACCTTTTCTTCGCCGGTCTCTTTCACCAAGTCCGTGATGATGTGGTTTGCCTCGGCGGCATCGCGCGCCCAGTGGACGTGACCGCCGGCATTCGTAACTGACTCTTCAAACTGCTCCAGCAGTTCCGGCAGACGCGCCATAACATCGCGCTTGATGTGGCTGCCCGCGAGCCGCAGCTGCTCCCAGTCATTCTTCTCGGCTACGACATGCGCGCGCTTCTGACGAATCGAACGCGTGGCATGACCGACATTTTCGCGCATGCGAGTGTTCTTGAGCTCCTCGTGCGCTGCGGCCGTGAACCCGCGCGTACCGCGCAGATGCCCGACGTTGTGCGGCGCGCGGGGAGGAAGGGCTGGCATGCCGACGTTAATTGCGACCATTACTGTTCACCTCGCAGGGAAGCCTCTTGGCGGTTGTGCACATCAAACGGGGTCTCCTTGGTGGAGGCCAGAATCTCGGCCATATGGATGGCGTGCACGCCAGAGTCCTGGCGACGCAACGCGCCACCGATATTGAGCAAGCAGGAAGCATCGCCAGCGGTGACGAACTCCGCTTCCGTAGCGCGAATATTGGCTGTCTTGTCGGCAACCATTGCAGCGGAGGTCTCCGCATTCTTCACCGAGAAGGTGCCGCCAAAACCGCAGCACTCCGCCGCGCCAGGCAGCTCGCGCAGATCGATTCCATCGACTGCGCTGAGCAGCCGCCACGGACGGTCGCCCACCTTGAGTACCCGCAAGCTGTGGCAGGTGGAGTGGTAGGTCACTGAGTGGGGGAAGTAAGCACCGACGTCAGTCACGCCAGCGACATCGGTGATGAACTCGGAGAGATCCAGCGTCTTGTTCGCGCAGGCCTGTGCCGCGTGGACTTGGGCACGGGTACCGTAGCGGCCCGCGATCATCGGATGCTGGTGGCGAACGGCGCCGGCGCAGGAACCGGACGGGGCGACAACGTAGTCAATCGAGGAATCTGCAAAAGCATCAGCGTAGGTGTCCAGCTGAGGAAGGACTTCCTTTTGGTACCCGGTGTTGACGTGCATTTGGCCGCAGCAGGTTTGTTGTGGTGGAAAGACCACATCGCATCCTAGGCGCGTGAGAACTCTGGCGGTCGCACTCACTGCATCTGGAAACATCATGTCCCCGATGCAGGTCGCGAAAAGTGCTACTTTCACGGTCGCTCCAAAAAGGGTTGAGGGGTAAGGCAATAATTTCCTACCTGAATGCTACGCCTAGCCCCGGATTAAATCTGTTCTCAACCTGAATTCGGCTGGACCGTGAAAGCGGTGTAGGACAGCCGGACGCGGTGGCCTGCAGATACCCCTCAAATCAATCTTTTGGTGGCTGATGTTTCCACGACTGCGATTGACCTAATAGGATAGGCAATCGTGAATCCTGCTGATCTTGCTGTACTAGTCCGAAAAGTCACCGTCGAGGTTTTGACTGCCCACGATGCCGATGTCTCTATCGTGCCGGAAAACCCGACCGTCGAGCGTCCGCGTAACCCTGAGCACGGCGACTATGCAACCAATATCGCCATGCAGCTGGGCAAGCGCGTCGGCATGGTGCCGCGTGACTTGGCAACTGAAATTGCCACAGCGCTCGGCGCTTCTGAGGGCATCGATGAAGCAACCATCGCAGGCCCGGGCTTTATTAACATCCGCCTGGCCTCCGATGCCCAGGGCAAGATCGTCGAGGACGTCCTGGCAGCGGGGGAGAAGTGGGGTCATGCCGACTTCAACTCCAACCTCGACGTGAACCTGGAGTTCGTCTCCGCGAATCCGACCGGGCCGATCCACCTGGGCGGTACTCGCTGGGCAGCAGTCGGTGACGCTCTCGGTCGTGTCCTGTCCGCCACCGGTGCCAAGGTCACTCGCGAGTACTACTTCAATGACCACGGTCGCCAGATTGACCGCTTCTCCGACTCCTTGGTTGCAGCCGCTCGCAACGAGCCGACTCCGGAAGATGGCTACGGCGGAGAGTACATCCAGGACATCGCCGCTGCTGTGCTGGAGAAGAACCCGCAGGCACTCGAGGGCTCTGAGGAAGAGGTCCAGGAGCACTTCCGCGCCATCGGCGTGGACATGATGTTCGAGCACATCAAGAAGTCTCTGCACGAGTTCGGCACCGATTTCGACGTTTACTTCCACGAAAACTCGCTGTTCGAGTCCGGTCAGGTAGAAGCAGCTGTCAATTCCCTGAAGGAAAACGGCAAGCTCTACGAAGCTGACGGCGCATGGTGGCTGAAGTCCACCGATTACGGTGACGACAAGGACCGCGTGGTCATCAAGTCCGACGGCGACGCAGCCTACATCGCAGGTGACATCGCATACGTTAAGAACAAGTTCGACCGCGGCCACAACCTGTGCATCTACATGCTGGGTGCCGATCACCACGGCTACATCGCGCGTCTGCGCGCGGCCGCTGCAGCGCTCGGCTACAACGCCGATGGCGTCGAGGTGCTCATCGGTCAGATGGTCAACTTGCTTCGCGACGGCAAGGCTGTCCGGATGTCGAAGCGTGCGGGCACAGTGGTCACCTTGGACGACCTGGTTGAGGCAATCGGCGTCGATGCTGCTCGCTACTCGCTAATCCGTTCCTCTGTGGACTCCAGCCTGGATATCGACCNGGGGCTGTGGGCTTCGCAGTCCAGCGACAACCCGGTCTACTACGTCCAGTACGGCCACGCTCGTTTGTGCTCAATCGGCCGCCGTGCCGAAGAGGCCGGTGTGACCAGCGAAGGCGCTGACTTCTCCCTGCTGGTAGAGGACCGTGAAGGTGAGCTCATCCGCACTATCGGTGAGTTCCCGGCCATCATCAAGTCTGCTGCTGACCTGCGGGAACCACACCGCATTGCCCGTTACTCTGAGCAGCTCGCCGGTGTCTTCCACCGCTTCTACGACACCTGCCAGATTCTGCCAAAGGCAGACGAAGAGGTATCCGAGCTACACCGTGCTCGTCTCGGCCTGGCTGAGGCTACCCGCCAGACGCTGGCCAATGCTCTGCAGCTGCTCGGTGTTACCGCACCTGAGCGCATGTAGTCGAACGCGCCCGTAAAACTACACCCCGTTGCTCCGCCCGGGTAACGGAGAAAGAGAGCTGTTTCGTGCCTATCGACGGCAATGGTTTCGAACTGGGTGGCTACACTCGACCCGATTCCACCCAATTTAATGAACTACCAGCGCATGTCTGGCCAACTACCGCCCGTCGTCGGGGCGATGACGAAGATAACCCCGGCTCGGTGGAAATTGGCGGCGTGAGCCTGGTCGACATTGCCAAGGAATTTGGCACTCCGGTTTTTGTCGTCGATGAGCAGGACTTCCGCTCCCGCTGCCGCTCGATGGCCAAGGCCTTCCGCGGCGCGGAGAATGTCCACTACGCATCCAAGGCTTTCCTGTCGAAGACCATCGCCCGCTGGGTAATGGAGGAGGGGCTGCATCTCGATGTCGCCTCGGGCAACGAGATGGCTATCGCTCTGGCTGCGGGATTCCCAGCCAAGGACATGACCTTCCACGGCAACAACAAGTCCACCGCTGAGCTGCGTGATGCTATCTCCGCCGGCGTGGGCAAGATTGTGCTTGACTCCCGTTCGGAGCTACGTCGCCTGTCCGAGGTAGCGGCTGAAGCAGGCGTGGTGCAGGACGTGCTCGTTCGCGTGAAGCCCGGTGTGGAAGCGCACACCCACGAGTTCATTGCTACTGCGCATGAAGATCAAAAGTTCGGCTTTTCCCTCGCGTCCGGTTCGGCGCTGGAAGCTGCCAACCTCGTAGAAGAGGACGACAATCTGCGCCTGGTTGGTCTGCACTGCCACATCGGCTCCCAGATTGTCGATTCCGACGGTTTCATTCTCGCCGCCGAGCGCGTGTTCTCACTGGTGGAAAAGCTGGTCGAACGTCACGGCACTGAAATCTCGGAACACTTCAACACCCTCGACCTCGGTGGCGGTTTCGGAATCGCCTACACCGCAGGCGAGCAGCCCCTCGACGTTGCTCGGCTTGCCGACGAGATCCTCACTGCTGTGGACAAGCTTGCGCAGCATATCGGCATTGCGACTCCGGCAGTGGCTGTTGAACCAGGTCGTGCCATCGTTGGCCCGTCCATGGTCACGATGTACGAAGTGGGCACTTTGAAGGATGTGACCATCGATGATGGCATGACCCGTCGTTACGTATCGGTCGATGGCGGCATGAGTGACAATATTCGTCCGGCGCTTTACGGCTCGAACTATGATGGTCGCGTTGTTAATCGCGAGGTGTCCGGTTCCAGGATTCCCACCCGCGTCGTCGGAAAGCACTGTGAATCGGGAGACATTCTGATTAACGATGCGAACTACCCGAACGACATTGTCGAGGGTGATCTGTTCGCGCTCGCTGCTACTGGGGCATACTGTTACGCAATGGCCAGCCGCTACAACATGCTGACGCGACCACCAGTAGTGTCGGTATGCGATGGTCAAGTGACCCAAATATTAAGACGAGAAACCGTACAAGACTTACTAAGCCTGGAGTGTGAAACGCCACGATGACTGCCGCAACGAATAATCCTGGAAAGGGCGAGGGCCACAAAGTTGGTGTCGCTATTTTAGGTCTTGGCACAGTCGGTACTGAGGTTTACCGCCTGCTCAACGAGAAGGCTGAGGACTTCGAGCGCCGCATCGGTGGACCGGTCGAGGTCGTTGGTATTGCTGTGAGCGACAAGACCAAGCCGCGTCCGAATGTGGATCAGGATCTTCTTACCGACGATGCTTTTTCGCTGGTTCAGCGCGATGACGTTGACCTGGTAGTCGAGGTCATCGGCGGCATTGATTACCCACGTCGCGTTGTGCTGGAGGCACTGCGTGCCGGCAAGTCGGTCGTGACCGCCAACAAGGCACTCGTCGCCGCTCACGGCGAGGAGCTCTCTGAGGCTGCCGATTCCTCGGGTGTCGACCTTTTCTTCGAGGCAGCTGTGGCTGCAGCTATCCCGGTCGTCGGGCCGCTGCGCCGTTCGCTGGCCGGTGACACTGTCAATAAGGTCATGGGTATTGTCAACGGCACTACCAACTTCATCCTTGATGCGATGGACTCCACTGGTGCGGACTACGACGAGATGCTGGCAGAGGCCACCCGCCTGGGTTACGCCGAGGCCGACCCGACTGCAGACGTCGAGGGCCACGATGCCGCTTCCAAGGCAGCTATTCTGGCCAGCCTGGCATTCCACACCCGCGTGACTGCTGATGATGTTCACTGCGAGGGTATTACCGAGATCACCGCTGACGACATCGCAGCCGCCAAGAGCGCAGACTGCACCATTAAGCTGCTGGCTACCTGTGAGCGGGTTACGGACGAAAATGGCAAGGAGTCCATTTCCGCCCGCGTGTACCCAGCGCTGATTCCACGTCGTCACCCGCTGGCAACTGTGCGTGAGTCTTTCAACGCTGTCTTCATTGAGGCCGAGGCCGCTGGTCGCCTGATGTTCTACGGCAACGGCGCTGGTGGTAATCCGACCGCCTCCGCAGTGCTCGGTGACCTCGTTGCAGCTGCTCGCAACATTGTCCACGGTGGTCGCGCACCGGGAGATTCCACCTACGCTAACCTGCCGATTCTCGACTTCGGTGACGTTCGCACCCGCTACCACATCGACCTGCACGTCGACGATCGTGTCGGAGTGCTTGCCGATGTCGCTCGTACCTTCTCTGATCACAACATCTCCCTGCGCACCGTCCGCCAGGAAGAGGGCGCCAACGGCGCTCGCCTGGTCATCGTGACCCACAAGGCACTGGAGAAGGATTTGGAAGCAACGGTCGACGAATTGCGCGCCAACGACGCGGTTTTGGCCGTCAACAACGTCATTCGTATCGAAGGAATGGATATCTAAATGGCACAGGAGCTTTTCCCGGGTCAGAAGGTCACCGTCACGGTTGCAGGTTCGTCAGCGAACTTGGGCCCGGGCTTCGACACCCTGGGGTTGGCAGTTGCGCTCTACGACATCGTCGAGGTCGAGGTCATCGAGTCCGGTGTCGTCGTTGAAATTCACGGCGAGGGCGAAGTCGACCTGCCGCGCAACGAATCTAATCTGGTTTTGCGCGCGATTCGCGCGGGCCTTCGCGCCGCAGGTGTCGAGGCACCGGGGCTGAAGGTTATTTGCCACAACACCATTCCGCAGTCGCGCGGTCTAGGCTCTTCCGCAGCCGCCGCCGTTGCTGGTGTCGCTGCCGCTAACGGTCTGGCGGGCTTCCCGCTTACCGACGACCAGGTAATCCAAGAATCCTCGGTATTCGAAGGCCACCCGGATAACGCTGGTGCATCCGTCCTCGGCGGGGCAGTGGTCAGCTGGACCGACAAGCCTGTCGATGGTCGCACCGCGCCCCAGTACCGAGCAGTGAGCATTCCGGTGCATGAGTCCATTCAGGCGACCGCACTCGTACCGGCATTCCACGCCTCCACGAATGCAGTTCGTCAGGTGCTGCCGAGCGATGTTTCGCATGTCGACGCTCGTTTCAATGTCTCTCGTACTGCGGTTATGACCGCAGCGCTGCAGTCCCACCCGGAACTGCTGTGGGAGGGAACGCGAGATCGCCTGCACCAGCCGTACCGCTCCGACGTGCTGCCGGTGACCGCAGAGTGGGTCAACCGCCTGCGCAACCGTGGCTACGCGGCATTCCTCTCGGGTGCTGGTCCGACCTGTATGGTTCTGGGAACTACTGCAGTAGATGAGAAGATCTTGGACGATGCCCGCGAGGCTGGCATCAAGGTCATGGAGCTGGGAATCGGTGAGCCGGTTAAGGTCGTGGTCGACGGCTAAGCCGCAGCTGCGGCCAGGTGCCGGGCCAGTGGCTTAGCCTGCTACCTACTTTTCGCCCGGCCCCTTCAGTTTCACGATGCTGTACTGACCTGCGCTCAAGTGCGAGCGCAGGTCTTTCTTGTCGAACTTGCCCACTGAGGTCTTATCGATTGAGTCCACGAAGGCCCAGTACTCCGGCAGCATCCACTTTGGCAGCTTTGGCCGCAGTTCATCGCGGAGCATTTCAGCGGTCTCCTTGCTCTGTTCAACTTCCGGCATCAGCACCGTAATGGCCAGTGGGCGCTCACCCCACTTTTTATCTGGCATGCCGATAATCGCGCACTCGAGTACCTGTGGGCTTTCCATTACGAAGTTTTCCAGCTGAGCGGAGTAGATCCACTCGCCACCGGAACGAATGACATCGCGAGCACGGTCATGAATAGTCAGGTAGCCGTCGTGAGTAATCGAGCCGACATCGCCAGTGCGGAGCCACCCGTCCTCGGTGAACTGTTCGCTAGCCTCGTCGACCTCCGCACCGCGGAAGAAGTGCGCGGTGCCTCCATCTTGAGCCTCCGGAGAGCTGTAGTAGCCTCCGGTGACCGTGTTGCCGCGCACCTGCAGCTCACCCTGGTTGCGGTCATGCAGGTCGAGCACGCGGTCGTTGTCATCAACAATGCGGAACTGCATGATGTCCGGGAAACGTCCTTGGCTGACACGGTAGCGTTCGCGGGCCTCACCGGAGGCGCCGTACGGAGGTCGTGCCACGGTACCGATAGGCGAAGTCTCGGTCATGCCCCAGAAGTGGATGACATCGACACCGTAGCGCTCTTCCCATAGCCGAATCAATGCAGGTGGGACAGGAGAACCGCCCGAGAAAATCTCCTGCAGACTCATGCGCTTCGGAGGATTGCTGAGGTAGTGTGCCATGAGGTTAATCCACAGCGTCGGCACGCCCTGAGCTACGCGCGGCATTGAGGTTTCGATGATTTCTGCCAGACGCGGTGCGGACAGGTCCGCGCCGGGGAAGATTAGCGACGCCCCGCACATGAAGGAGGCCAGCGGCACGCCCCAGGACAGGACGTGATAAATGGGCACACAGCAAAGCCACGGGTTTCCATGCGAGATGGCAAAGGAGTCAGTGGTGCGCATATTCAGGCTGTGCAAGTACAGCGAACGGTGGCTGTAGACGACACCTTTAGGTGCGCCCTCGGTGCCCGTCGAATAGCACATGGCTGCACCGGAGTTTTCATCGAGCTCAGGCCAGTCGAAGCGGCTGGGGCGTCCGTCGATGAGCGATTCGTAGGAGTACCACGGGATACCATCCGGCAGTTGCTCAGCCACGTCAGACAGATCACCGATACCGATAATGATGACAGCGCGGACGCGCGGGCAGTGCGGAAGAACCTCGGCGAGTAGTTCGATCTCGGTCGGGTCCGCGATGATGACCTGGTCATCGGCGTGATTGATAATGTGCACAATCTGATCCGGCATGAGCTGCTTGTTCAGCGGCTGGAATACCGCGCCCATGGAGGCGACGCCGAGGAAGACCTCGAAGTGTTCGGCGCAGTTGTACATCAGGGTAGCGATGCGCTGATCCCCGTCGATGCCGAGCTCATCGCGAAGTGCATGTGCCAGCGCACTAGCGCGTGCGGCGATGGCGGCAAAAGTGGTGGTCTCGGGGCCGTCACTGTTCCAGGAGGTCACCGGAGTCCGACCGTGAATGGTGCGACCGTATTCCACAATCTGAGCGATATTGAGAGGAATATGAGGCATCGTACTGCGCATGAGCTCTACAGTACCGACTCACAGCCCCGCGACCTAGCGAAACGCAGGTGAGAACTAGTGTTGCTACCTGACTATTTGGTGACTATCCTTGGGCAATAGGTCGTTTTCAATACGCGGCTAGATACGTACTTCTTCATGTACTCCGCATGCCGTTGACCTTCGCAGTTGTTCACACAACGCGATGGCGCAACGTGACATTGAAAACACATAAATCAGTAGTGCGACTACATAGTCTTGCGGTGCTGTGGACCTAAAATTTCCTAACCATCTTCAGCCCGGACGCTCGGGTTTGAGATGCGGAAATAATGTAGGCAAGATGCCTCGGTTTAGTTTCAACGTCGAGGTCTTTTGCCTGGCTTTTTCGATAGTTTCCCGTCAGCTGCGGCTACTTTTCCGCACGTGGTAAAGGTTCGACGACGGAGCACACGCGGTGGCGGGCAGTAAGAGCGAAAAAGTGTCAATGACATAGCCCCCTGTAGAGAGTGACTGCAGGGAAGGTCGATGAAAGGACATCCGTGACCGATACGGACACCACTGCCACGGCAGGCGGCCCAGAGAATCTTGCGGCCCTCCGAATGGCAGAACTGCGTGAAATCGCTTCCAGCAAGGGCATTCGCGGCATCTCCGCCATGCGCAAGCATGAGCTGATTGAGGCCATTAAGAATGGTGCCCCGGCTGCTGGTTCCGCTCCAGCTCGGAAATCTCGCGCGAAGAAGGCTGCGGCTGGGGCTGCGGATACCGGCTCCAAGGCGAAGGATGCCAAGGAATCGCCGTCGGAAAGCGCGGATAAGGGTTCCAGTAAGAGCGCCGACAAGAGCGACAAGGGCAACGACAAGCGAGACGACGCCAACGCGGATGGTCGCGAGGAGATGTCCCGTTCTCAGCAGCGTCGAAATCGTCGTAACCGTGCTCGTCAGCGCGAGCAGGAGAATCAGGACGATCGCAGCAACGATAGCCGCGACGATTCCGATAACGGCAACGACCGCGGTGATCGCAACGACAATCGCAACGATCGTAATGATCGTAATGACCGCGGTGATCGCAACGACCGTAATAACCGCAACGATCGCAACAACCACGATCGAGACAACGACGATGAAGGCCGCGGCAACCGCAACAACCGCCGCGGTCGCAACAACAATCGCAATAACGACCGCAATAACCATGACGATGACGGTCGTGGCAACCGTAACCGCCGCAACCGTCGCAATCGCCGCGACCGTCGCGGACGCGATAACAACGGTGGGGGACACGGCGGTCAGGACGAGATCCGCGAGGATGACGTTCTCCAGCCGGTGGCTGGCATCGTCGATGTGCTAGATAACAAGACCGCATTCGTGCGCACGTCCGGATACCTGCCGGGCTCTAACGATGTGCTGGTGTCCGCGCAAATGGTTCGTAAATACGGTCTGCGCAAGGGCGACGCCGTCACTGGTCAGGTCCGCATGCCGCGTGAGAATGGCTCGGGCCAGGTCACTCATGGCAACGGCCGTAATCGCCGCAAGTACAACCCGCTGGTCAAGGTCGAAACTGTAAACGGCATCGATCCGGAGCAGGCAAAGCAGCGGCCGAACTTCGCTAAGCTCACCCCGCTGTACCCGAACCGTCGCCTGCGCCTGGAGACCGAGCAGAAGATTCTCACCACTCGCGTCATCGACCTGATTATGCCGATTGGTAAGGGTCAGCGTGCGCTCATCGTTTCGCCGCCGAAGGCCGGTAAGACCACGATCCTGCAGAACATTGCGAACGCTATCGCGACGAACAACCCCGAGTGCTACATGATGGTCGTGCTTGTCGACGAGCGCCCGGAGGAAGTCACCGACATGCAGCGCAGTGTCCGTGGCGAGGTTATTGCTTCTACCTTCGACCGCCCGCCGTCAGATCACACGGCAGTGGCCGAGTTGGCTATTGAGCGTGCAAAGCGTCTGGTGGAACAGGGGCAGGACGTCGTCGTACTGCTGGACTCCATTACCCGCCTTGGCCGTGCGTACAACAACTCTTCGCCGGCATCGGGACGAATCCTCTCCGGTGGTGTGGACTCCAACGCTCTGTACCCGCCGAAGCGCTTCTTGGGTGCTGCCCGAAACATCGAAGAAGGCGGCAGCCTCACCATCATCGCCACCGCGATGGTGGAGACCGGTTCCGCAGGCGACACTGTTATCTTCGAGGAGTTCAAGGGCACCGGTAACGCCGAGCTGAAGCTCGACCGTAAAATCTCCGAGCGCCGCGTGTTCCCGGCAGTGGATGTCAACCCGTCGGGTACTCGTAAGGATGAGCTACTGCTCAGCACGGAGGAGGCTCGCATTATGCACAAGCTGCGCCGCATCCTCTCCGCGCTGGAGTCGCAGGCTGCTATTGACCTGTTGATTAAGCAGCTGAAGAAGACCCGGAATAACAAGGAATTCCTGATGCAGGTGGCTTCTTCTGCACCAATGGCCGCCGACGTTGATGTGGACGACATGCTTTAGCTGGGGTTAGCCGCAAACCACAGCACCAACCAGCATTTCACCCATCACAATCTGAAGGAATATTCAATGGCTAATCAGGTTTCCGCAGTTGACGACATCCTCTCCGAATACCACGGGCTCGAGGCGCAGCTGGCTGACCCCGAGCTGCACAACGACCCGAAGGCTGCCCGTAAGGTCGGCAAGCGCTTCAATGAGCTGCAGCCGGTCATTCAGACTCACAAGAAGCTGACTGAGGTCCAGGATGACCTGGAGGCAGCTCGCGAGATGGCATACGAGGACTCCGAGTTCGCAGCTGAGGCTGAGCGTCTCGCTGCCGAGGCAGAGGAACTCGAGGAGAAGCTCGCCGACCTGCTGGCTCCGCGCGATCCGCACGACAGCGATGACATCGTTATGGAGCTCAAGTCCGGTGCCGGCGGTGAGGAGGCTGCGCTCTTCGCAGGTGAGCTCGCTCGCATGTACCAGCGCTATGCAGAAAAGCACGGCTTTACCACCGAGATTCTCGGTCTGTCCGAGTCTGATCTCGGCGGCGTGAAGGACATGACTATGTCCATCCGAGCCAAGACTCCGTCCCGCGACGGTGCGTGGAGCGTGTTCAAGTTTGAAGGTGGCGTCCACCGCGTGCAGCGCGTGCCGGTTACCGAATCTCAGGGCCGTATTCAAACGTCCGCCGCTGGTGTGCTGGTCTACCCGGAGCCCGACGAGGTCGAAGACATCCAGATTGATGAAAAGGATCTGCGTGTCGACGTCTACCGCTCCTCCGGTAAGGGCGGTCAGGGTGTTAACACGACTGACTCCGCCGTTCGCCTGACGCACCTTCCGACTGGTCTCGTTGTTACCTGTCAGAAGGAACGCTCGCAGATTCAGAACAAGGCCCGCGCTATGCAGGTCCTTGCTGCTCGACTGCAGCAGATGAAGGAAGAGGAGATCGCCGAGGCTGCCTCTGACCAGCGTAAGTCTCAGGTGCGCAACATGGATCGCTCCGAGCGCATCCGCACTTACAACTTCCCGGAGAACCGCGTTTCCGATCACCGCATCGGTTACAAGGCTCACAACCTGGACTCGGTGCTGGGCGGCGACATGGATGACCTGCTCAAGGCCCTCCACGACGCGGAGCGCGCTGAGCGTCTTGAAGCCGAGTAGCCCCACGCCCGCAGAAAATAGCTCGCCGACGTTACCGGATTCCGTCCGTACTCTCGGCGAGCTGTTTCGCTATGCGCGTCGCACGCTTGACGACGCGGCGCTGGCTTCTCCGGATGCCGACGCACGGGCGCTATTTGCAGCCGCAGTCGATGCGGGATCGGCAGACATTATCTTCCGCGGAGACGAACCGTACACCGATGAGGACGGTCGCAAGTATCTGGCCGAGATACTGGCCCGCAGAGTGGCTCGTGAGCCACTGCAGCACATCCTCGGTACGGCGCCGATGATGAGCCTGGAACTACAGGTCGGGCCCGGTGTTTTTGTACCCCGGCCGGAGACGGAACTGCTCGCGCAGTGGGCAATCGATCGAGCCCGTGAACTGGTCGCAAGTGGCGTCGTCAAGCCGAAAATCGTTGACTTGTGTACTGGATCCGGTGCGTTGGCGTTGGCGATCGCCGATGCCGTACCCGAAGCGGACGTGGTGGCTGTGGAGCTCTCTGAGCGGGCACGGGCGTGGGCTGCGAAGAATATCGAGACGTACGGCGATGGGCGTGTGCGTCTGATTGCTGGCGATGTCACGGATGTTCAGCTGATTGATGATGGCGCTGAGCTCGCAGAATGGGTAGGCGAGACCGACATTGTTGTGTCCAACCCTCCATATGTGCCCGAAGACACCGAAGTTGACCCCGAAGTGAGAGCTGATCCGCACTCTGCGGTCTTCGGCGGCGACGATGGGCTAGATGTCATTCGACCTATGATGAACCTAGTGGATGCGCTGGTGCGGCCGGGTGGAGTCATCGGCATCGAGCACGATGACTCTTCAGGAGACGATGTCAGTTCACTGCTAAAGGACACCTGGGATTACGCTGATGTAGAGGTCCACCGTGACTTTGCGGGCCGTGACCGTTTTACGGTGGGACGCAAAAATTGATCTTAAAAGCAAACTTTGAAGCAGGAGCACAAATCTGATGAGCAGGATTATGGACTGCAGCACAGATGAAAACCGCGAACGCGCAATTGCAGCAGCAGTAGATGCAGTGAAGGCAGGACGGCTGGTCGTTATGCCTACCGATACCGTCTACGGCCTTGGCTGCGATGCCTTTGATAACCAGGCCGTTGCCTCCTTGCTGCGTGCCAAGCACCGCGGCCCGGATATGCCGGTACCGGTGCTCGTGGGTTCCTGGAACACGATTGAGGGGCTCGTCCGCGAATACTCGCCAGCTGCTCGCACGCTGGTGGAGGCTTTCTGGCCGGGCGGACTGTCGCTGGTTGTGAACCAGGCGCCGAGCTTGCCGTGGAACCTTGGTGATACCGCGGGTACGGTCATGCTGCGCATGCCGCTGCACCCAATTGCTATCGAGATTCTGCGCCGCACCGGTCCGATGGCCGTGTCCAGTGCGAACATCTCCGGCCAGGCACCGGCCACCAATGCCGTGCGTGCCAAGCAGATGTTGGGTGGGGAAGCGGCTGTCTACGTCGACGGCGGCGAAGCCACGATTGGCACCCCATCGACGATTGTCGATATCTCGACTCCAGTGCCGCGGATTCTGCGCGAAGGCGCTGTGTCAGCAGCGGCGGTTGCCGAGGTTTTGAGTACTACGCCCGAGCGACTGCTGGGGCAGTAGTCTTGTCTACCTAAGGCTTTTCCTGTTTAGTATCTGCAGCGATTGTGTGGGTGAGTAGTACCTAGTGGCGGACATGAGCTTATTGGCAGCCCAGTCGGGTGGGGCAGGTGTGCCCATCCGCGAGCTCGCCATGCTCGTTTTAGTTTCCGCTGCTGTCAGTTATTTGCTCACTGGAGTGGTGCGTTATGTGCTGGTCCGCTCGGGCTGGTTGGATGCGCCCCGCACGCGCGATGTCCACGATATTCCGAAGCCCAGGCTCGGAGGCGTGGCGATGTACTCCGGGGTGGTCGCAGCTATCGCCCTTGCCTCGGTGATGCCGGCTCTCAACCGTGGTTTTCCGCCCATGACTCCAGATATGAGGGCAGTTGTGGCGGCCGCGTCGCTCTTGCTAATCGTCGGTATTTGGGATGACCTCTTTGACTTAGATGCCCTCACGAAGTTGGTGGGGCAGGTCGCGGCGGCACTTTTGATGTCATTTATGGGCGTCAATTGGTATCTGCTCTATATCCCGTTCAGTGGCGGCGCCACGCTCATTCTCGATCCAATCATGTCCACAGTCTTGACTGTCCTATTTACTGTGGCATTGATTAACGCCTTCAACTTTGTTGACGGCATCGATGGTCTCGCAGCTGGACTCGGCATGATCGCCGCAGCTGCAATCCTTGTCTATTCGATGGTCATGCTTCACGACCAAGGCGGAACCGTGTCTGCCTATCCACCCGCGATGATTTCCGCGTGCCTCCTCGGCGCTTGCCTGGGCTTCTTGCCGCACAACTTCGAGCCCGCACGCATTTTCATGGGCGATTCCGGTGCCATGATGATCGGCTTGCTGCTCGCAGCGGCATCGGTGTCGGCGTCGGGACGCATCGCGCCCTCCATGTACGGCACCGCTGACGTCATCGCTCTAATCTCGCCGGTTGTGGTCGTCATCGCAGCAATTAGCGTGCCAATGCTCGACTTGCTGCTTGCTGTCGTTCGCCGCGTCAGCCAGGGCAAGTCACCCTTCTCACCCGACAAAATGCATATTCACCACCGCCTCCTGTCGATGGGACACAGTCATCGCCGCGTGGTGCTAGTGCTTTACCTATGGGTGTCGGTCGTCGCGTACGCCGCCGTTGCCACCACCATTTTCCCCTTTGAATTTGTCGCTCTCACCTTCGGGATCCTGCTTATCATCGCGGTTGTCTTCACCCTCCGCCGTCGCAATGCGCTTGCCGACGACCGTTCAACGGGAGCGCGTCCCAGAAGTGGAAGTGGGGTCCGGCAGGTTATAAGACGTCGACGTGGACGCAGAAGGTACAATCTTCGACCGTGACTGAAAAAACAACTCCGGAGCCCGAGTCTAAATACGACGATTCGCGGCGACCGCTGCTGGCTGCTGCTCGCTCGGGCGCAATCGCGCTCGCTGTGATTACCGTGCTTTCGCTGCTGGTCTGGGGTGGCAAAAACGGTATGCCCGGTGTCTGGGGCGTACTCCTTGGTGCGGGCATTAGCGGAAGCTTCGTATTGCTTACCGTTCTAGGCATCCTCTTTACTGCTCGAACTTCGCCGTCCGTCACGCTTGCCGTTGTACTGGGTGGCTGGTTGTTGAAGATTGTCGTATTGATCGGTGTCCTGGTTGTTATTAGAAATCTTGAGTTTTATGACAACATGACTTTCTTCGTCACTGTTGTACTCACGCTGATGGTGACGCTGGGTGCAGAAGTGTGGGGAATGTCGCAATCTAACCTCACTTATGTGCAACCAATGAAGGACGAATAGCTCGTTAATAACTTGTTGACCTGCTGAGAGGCTGCAATGCGCCTCTAAAACCGCAGGTAATAAGCATATTGTCCAGTTTGTGCAGAAGATGCCACAAATAGAGGCCGAAACCCACAGCGGGGGTCGGCCTCTTTGTTGGTTTCGGGGTCGGAAACGCGGGGGTGTACCGGGTGGGGAAAATGAGTCAGAACTGTTATCCTGAGTTTCGGGTAAGACGGCCTGTAGCGAAATAACTATCATTTCCACAGGTACGGTCCCCGTGAGCGCCGTGCTGATGAGCGAATGGAATCCGCGGCGCGACACGTTAAATGACGTCCTTCGCACCGCTTGACAATAGTTCTAGCGGCCCAATCACGGGAGAGAACGCTGAGCGTTACAACACTTGCCGAGATGCGGGGTGAGTTTCACTCACCCAACTTGCAGGAGGAGTATTTCCCGGGTGAACAATTTGGCGACTTCATTTTAGGTGGCAGTGGCGACTGGTACGCCATGGACCGCCTGATGATTGTTCGTCTTTTGATGGCCGTGATCGTCGCCGTGTTCTTCGTCGTCGCAATGCGTCGTCCGAAGCTCGTGCCGACTGGTCTGCAGAACGTTGCGGAGTTGATGCTGGACTTCGTCCGCATCCACATCGCGGAGGAGATTCTGGGTAAGAAGGAGGGGCGTCGTTTCCTTCCGGTTCTGGCCACCATCTTCTTCCTTGTTATCTCGATGAATATTGCGGCTATTATTCCTGGCCTCAATATTTCGCCGAACGCCCGAATCGGTATGCCACTGGTTCTGGCCCTGTTCGCATACGTTGCCTTCATTTACGCGGGCTCGAAGAAGATGGGCTTCTTCAAGTTTGTGAAGTCGGCAGTCGTTATTCCGAACTTGCCACCGGTACTCCACCTCATCGTGGTGCCGATCGAGATTTTCTCCAACTTCGTTCTCCGCCCAGTTACGCTGACCATCCGTCTGATGGCCAACATGCTGGCGGGCCACATGGTTCTAGTCCTGCTTTTCGGTGCCACGAACTTCTTCTTCTGGCAGCTGAATGGTTGGACCGCCCTGTCCGGGTTGACCCTTGTCGCTGCGGTAGCATTCACGCTGTTCGAGATGCTGGTGATTTTCCTGCAGGCATACATCTTTGCCCTGCTGAGCGCCGTCTACATCGAACTGTCGCTGCACGCAGACGAGCACTAACCCATAACTAATGAGGCCGCAACTTCGGCAACAAGGCCTCGCAAATTTAATAGCAAGACCCACTTGACCCACAAAAGCCCCGGGCCTACTTAGAACAATCTTTAATCCGGGGCCATCCTTTAAGAAAGGGAACGGTTCATAATGAACGACGTCATCCTCTCCGCCCAGGACGCTGTCCAGGCTGTCGACACCAACGCTGGCCTGAAGACCATCGGTTACGGTCTGTCCACCCTGGGCCCGGGCCTCGGTATCGGTATCGTCGCCGGCAAGACCGTTGAGGGTATGGCACGCCAGCCTGAGATGGCCGGCCAGCTGCGTACCACCATGTTCCTGGGTATCGCCTTCACTGAGGCTCTCGCCCTGATCGGCCTGGTCGCAGGCTTCGTTTTCTAAGTCCGGACCTTCAAGCGGAGAACACGTAAACCATGACAGATTTCACCTTTTTGCTAGCGGCGGGTGACCTCCCGATGGGAGAGTCCATTAACCCGCTGCTGCCAAAGACCTATGACATCGTCTGGTCCGTTGTCCCGCTGGTAGTTATCCTGGTTCTCTTCTGGAAGCTCGTTCTTCCGAAGTTCCAGGAGGTCCTGACCGAGCGGGAGGACCGGATTGAGGGCGGCATTGAACGCGCTGAAGCTGCACAGGCTGAAGCCAAGGCCGCTCTGGAAAAGTACAACAGTCAGCTCGCAGAGGCCCGTACTGAAGCAGCAAAGATTCGCGACGAAGCCCGTGCACAGGGTCAGCGCATCATTGCAGACGCTACGACCAAGGCTAATGACGAGAGCGCACGAATCATCGAGTCCGGTGAGAAGCAGCTCGCTGCCCAGCGTGAGCAGGTAGTCGCAGAGCTGCGTAAGGAAATGGGCCAGAACTCCATCAATCTCGCTGAGCGCCTTCTGGGCGAGCAGCTTTCCGACGACGTTCGTAACTCGTCGACGATTGACAACTTCTTGTCCAACCTTGACACCGTGGCCCCGGCCGGAAAGTAGGCGACATGCACGCAGCAAGCCGCGAATCCCTGGCAGCCCTTAGCCAGCGACTGGACGCCGCTATCGGTGGCGACAATGTCGCTGTTGCTCAGGCTGCTCAGACTGGTTCCGAGCTTTTCGACATCGTCGAGGTCCTGGACTCCGACCGCGGCCTGCGTGTCGCTGTCGCCGACACCTCGGCGACTGCGGAACAGCGTTCCGGCCTTGTCCGGAGCCTGTTCGCGGGCAAGGTATCTGAGACGACTCTTAACCTCGTCGTGGATGCTGCCGCGCAGGTATGGTCCACCCCGCGTGAAATGCGTGAGGGTTTGGTAGAGCTGGGCCGTCGAGCCCTCCTTCGCTCTGCCGAAGGCCAGGGACAGCTTGAGACTGTTGAGTCTGAGCTGTTCCAACTGGGACACATCCTGGCTGAGCAGTCGCAGCTTGAACAGCTGCTGGCCGACAAGGCCGCAACCCCCGAAGCCAAGCGTGGGCTCCTCGCCTCTGTGCTGTACGGCAAGGTCACTTCCGTGACCGAAACCCTGGCACTGCAGGCTGTTGGCCGCCCATCCAAGCGCCCCGCGGACGACATTGACTCCCTGTCCCGGCTAGCCGCCGGCCTGCGGAACCACGTCGTCGCTCGCGTGACCAGTGCCACGGCCGTCTCTGACGAGCAAGAGCGAGCACTGGCGGACAAGCTCGGCCGAGTCTACGGCAAGGCGATGTCCATCCACACCGTGATCGACAAGTCGATTCTCGGTGGACTGGTCATCCGGGTTGGCGACGAGGTCATCGACGGTAGCCTTTCAACAAAGCTTGAGAAGCTGCGCGTCGGCCTCGGCTGACGGATGGTTTAGACGATTAATCACTGGAAGAATATTACCGAGAGCAGGAAGAACATGGCGGAGCTGACGATCTCCTCCGACGAGATCCGTAGCGCGATTGCGAACTACACCTCGAGCTACTCCCCGGAGGCCTCCCGTGAGGAGGTTGGCGTTGTTATCAGTGCAGCTGATGGTATCGCCCAGGTTTCGGGAATGCCGTCGGTCATGACGAATGAGCTTCTGGAGTTCCCGGGCGGCGTTATTGGCGTCGCTCAGAACCTTGACACCGACAAGGTCGGCGTTGTGGTGCTGGGTAACTTCGAGTCGCTTAAAGAGGGTGACGAGGTAAAGCGGACGGGTGACGTCCTTTCGATTCCGGTCGGGGACAAGTTCCTCGGTCGCGTAATTAACCCCCTGGGCCAGCCGATTGACGGCCTGGGCGACATTGAGGCTGAAGAGGACCGCGTCCTCGAGCTGCAGGCACCGACCGTGCTGCAGCGTCAGCCGGTTGAAGAGCCGATGGCTACTGGTATTAAGGCCATCGACGCAATGACCCCAATTGGTCGTGGTCAGCGTCAGCTGATCATTGGTGACCGTAAGACCGGTAAGACCGCGGTCTGCCTGGACACCATTTTGAACCAGAAGGCTAACTGGGAGTCCGGTGACCCGAGCAAGCAGGTGCGATGCATCTACGTTGCTATCGGTCAGAAGGGCTCCACCATTGCTGGTGTGCGCCAGACCCTCGAGGAGCAGGGCGCACTCGAGTACACCACCATCGTTGCTGCCCCGGCGTCGGATGCCGCAGGCTTCAAGTGGCTTGCACCATTCGCAGGCGCCGCACTGGGTCAGCACTGGATGTACCAGGGCAAGCACGTCCTGGTCATTTACGATGATCTGACTAAGCAGGCAGAGGCATACCGTGCCATCTCGCTGCTGCTGCGTCGCCCGCCGGGACGCGAAGCTTACCCGGGTGACGTCTTCTACCTCCACTCCCGTCTGCTGGAGCGTGCTGCGAAGCTCTCCGACGACATGGGTGCAGGCTCGCTGACCGCACTGCCGATCATCGAGACCAAGGCAAACGACGTGTCGGCCTTCATTCCGACCAACGTCATTTCCATTACCGATGGCCAGGTCTTCCTCGAGTCCGACCTGTTCAACCAGGGTGTCCGCCCGGCTATTAACGTCGGTGTGTCGGTTTCCCGTGTTGGTGGTGCCGCACAGACCAAGGGCATGAAGAAGGTTTCCGGTAACCTGCGTCTGGACCTCGCGTCCTACCGCGACCTGGAAGCATTCGCAATGTTCGCATCCGACCTGGACGATGCCTCCAAGCGTCAGCTGGAGCGCGGTCAGCGTCTGGTTGAGCTGCTGAAGCAGAAGGAAAACCACCCGCAGCCGGTCGAGTACCAGATGACCTCCATCTACCTCGCTGGTGAGGGCGAATTCGACGATGTCCCGGTTGAGGACGTCCGTCGCTTCGAGGCCGAGCTGCTTGAGCACCTGCAGGACACTCAGCCTGCAGTCTTCGAGCAGATTGACGGCGGCGTCGCCTTCTCTGACGAGTCCAAGGCTGCTCTGAAGTCCGCTACCGCTAACTTCAAGAAGTCCTTCCAGACTTCTGAGGGCGCACCGCTGGCTTCCGAGGCTCCGGTCGAGGCACTCGACGAGGGCGAGCTCAAGAAGCAGCAGATTACGGTCTCCCGCAAGACTGCCCAGAACTAGGCAGGTTGAGCTACTCAATGACCGTTTTCGCAATTGAAGGGAGGGAATAGGACATGGCGAATCTTCGTGAACTTCGAGCCCGAATCAAGTCGGTGAACTCGACCAAGAAGATCACCAAGGCCCAGGAGCTTATCGCAACCTCGCGCATTACCAAGGCGCAGCGTCGCGTAGCAGACTCCCAGCCGTACGCCGACGAAATCGAGAAGGTCATCGGACGTCTCGCATCGGCTTCGTCGTTGGATCACCCGATGCTCGTAAAGCGTGAGGGTAACCAGCGTGTTGCAGTCCTGGTTGTCACCAGTGACCGCGGCATGTGTGGCGGCTACAACCACAACGTCCTGAAGAAGGCTGCAGAGCTGCGTACCGCTCTGGAAGAGCAGGGGCATGAGGTCGTTCTCTACGTGACTGGCCGTAAGGGCACCGACTACTACGACTTCCGTGGTGTCGAGCTCGCCGGTACGTGGGAGGGCTTCTCCCAGGATCCGGACTACGCCGCAACCCACGACGTGCGTCGTCACCTCATTGATGGTTTCAACGCTACGGCCGAGGGCACTGCCAAGTACCGCGAAGGCCTGCGTGGCACCAACGGCGAGGCCGTTCAGGGCTTCGACCAGGTCCACGTTGTCTACACGGAATTCGTGTCCATGCTTTCTCAGATTCCGCGTGCACACCAGATGCTCCCGATTGAGCCTGTGTACGAGGATGTCGAGATTGCTCAGGGCGAGGACATGCTGTCCGATGGATCAGATGACCTCAAGCCGGACTACGAATTCGAGCCTGATGCAGACACCCTGTTGGCAGAGCTTCTGCCGCAGTACGTGTCCCGTACCCTGTTCGCAGTGATGCTCGAGGCCGCTGCCTCTGAGTCCGCTGCCCGTCGTAACGCTATGAAGTCCGCGACGGACAACGCTACCGAGCTGGTCAAGGACCTCTCGCGTGTTGCTAACCAGGCACGTCAGGCACAGATTACCCAGGAAATCACAGAAATCGTCGGTGGCGCCGGTGCGCTCGACGACAGCGGAGAAAGTGACTAGATATGAGCACAGCTCTAAGTGAGCAGAACACCACCACGGCTGTGGGCCGTGTTGTGCGTGTCATCGGTGCCGTCGTCGACGTGGAGTTCCCGCGTAACGAACTGCCGGCACTTTACAACGCGCTGACCGTGGAAGTTACCCTTCCTTCGGTCGCCAAGACCATTGTCCTCGAGACTGCACAGCACCTCGGCGACAACATGGTTCGTACCATTGCTATGGCCCCGACCGACGGCCTGGTCCGCGGTGCAGAGGTCAAGGACACCGGTAAGCCGATTTCGGTTCCGGTTGGTGACGTCGTCAAGGGTCACGTCTTTAACGCAATGGGCGACTGCCTGGACGAGCCGGGCCTGGGTCGCGATGGCGAGCAGTGGGGCATCCACCGTGAGCCGCCGGCCTTCGATCAGCTCGAGGGCAAGACCGAGATTCTGGAAACCGGTATTAAGGTCATCGACCTGCTGACCCCGTACGTTAAGGGCGGCAAGATTGGTCTGTTCGGTGGTGCCGGTGTCGGTAAGACCGTTCTGATCCAGGAGATGATTACTCGTATTGCACGCGAGTTCTCCGGTACTTCGGTCTTCGCCGGTGTTGGTGAGCGTACCCGTGAGGGCACCGACCTCTTCCTGGAAATGGAAGAGATGGGCGTTCTCCAGGACACCGCCCTCGTCTTCGGCCAGATGGACGAGCCGCCGGGAGTCCGTATGCGTGTCGCGCTGTCGGGTCTGACCATGGCGGAGTACTTCCGCGATGTTCAGCACCAGGACGTGCTGCTCTTCATTGACAACATCTTCCGTTTCACCCAGGCCGGTTCTGAGGTTTCGACCCTGCTGGGTCGTATGCCTTCCGCCGTGGGTTACCAGCCGACCCTGGCTGACGAGATGGGTGTTCTGCAGGAGCGCATTACGTCCACCAAGGGCCGTTCGATTACCTCTCTGCAGGCCGTCTACGTGCCTGCCGATGACTACACCGACCCGGCTCCGGCAACGACCTTCGCCCACCTCGATGCAACCACCGAGCTCGACCGCTCGATTGCATCGAAGGGTATTTACCCGGCAGTGAACCCGCTGACTTCGACTTCTCGTATCCTCGAGCCGTCGATCGTCGGTGAGGAGCACTACCGAGTTGCTCAGCAGGTTATTAACATCCTGCAGAAGAACAAGGAACTCCAGGACATCATCGCCATCCTCGGTATGGACGAGCTGTCTGAGGAGGACAAGGTGACCGTGCAGCGTGCACGTCGTATCCAGCGATTCTTGGGTCAGAACTTCTTCGTTGCTGAGAAGTTCACGGGTCTGCCTGGTTCGTACGTCCCGCTGAAGGACACCATCGTTGCCTTCGACCGCATCTGCAAGGGCGACTTCGACAACTACCCGGAGATGGCCTTCGACGGCCTGGGTGGCCTCGACGATGTCGAGAAGAAGTACGCTGAAATGCAGAAGAAGTAAGGGGCATCCTCATGGCTGAAATCACCGCTGAACTGGTTGCCGTTGAGCGACCGCTCTGGAAGGGCAAGGCCACTTTGGTCTCTGCCCAGACCACCGAGGGTGAGATCGGCGTGCTGCCCGGACACCAGCCGTTGCTTGGCCAGCTGGTCAACAACGGCACGGTGACCATCAAGACCGCAGACGGCAAGGTTCTTGTCGCTTCGGTACAGGGTGGGTTCATTTCCGTGTCTACCTCGAAGGTTTCGATCCTCGCGGATAAGGCAGTCTGGGCTGACGAGGTTAACCTCTCCGAGGCCGAGTCCAACCTGACTTCGGATGACCCTGCAGTAAAGGCTCAGGCTGAGTCGGAGGTCCGCGCGGCTCGTCGCGCTTCCACCAACTAGTCTGTTCGCCTGAACATCCGGTCGCACGACCGTATTCTTCCTGCTTCTTTAAACGGGGCGGGGAGCTCGCAAGAGAAATCTTGCCAGCTTCCCGCCCCGTTTTTCTTAGTTATTTTTCATGTCAGTGCAACAATCGGGTAGGGTTTGTAAAAAGCCTCTAATGCGCTTTTGAACCAAGGTTCGTCGTCTATTCACCCGGATGCGAGGCTGGCAGATAGTGTTTTCAAGCGTAACCATGATGTCAATCATGTTCATGATTATCGGTGCGATGTTGATCGTCGGCGGGGTCCTTGCCCTGTGGCGTTTCGCCAGCCTGCATGCAAAAGGTACTCCTGTTATTGCTCGTCGCCTTCCTGCAGGTGATGGCAGTCATTGGCGCCATGGTGTCATTGTTTATTCCGAGTCGACGTTGAAGATGTACAAGCTACGTTCGCTGCGTCCTGGCTGTGATGCCGAATTTGCCCGTCACGATGTCACTATTGTGGATCGCCGAGATCCGACTGACATCGAGGCGGGTTTTTTCGCGCCCGGGCTTCGGGTAGTCAGGATTAAAACGGGGAAAAATACCGAATGGGAGTTTGCTGTGGACTCGTCCTCGGACACTGCGCTGGTGGCGTGGGTGGAGTCGAAGCCGTCGTCACGCCAGACTCGTGAGTTTCCTACAGACATTGAGCGCCGTTTCCGTTCGGCTTATAACCGTGGCCGAGGAAGTCAGTATTAGCCTCGGACGACAGGCTATTGCTAAGGCTCTAGTGGGTATTGTTTTCTCCCGCGCGGCAGTCACGTTAGGGTAGGGGAATGCGCCTTGTGATTGCTGAATGCACCGTTGACTATGTCGGTCGCTTGAATGCCCATCTGCCTCATGCCCCGCGCTTGCTGTTGGTGAAAGCCGATGGGTCTGTTTCTGTGCATGCCGACGACCGTGCATATAAGCCTCTAAACTGGATGACACCGCCGTGCACGCTGACGGAGAAGGATATTCTCGACGAGTCGGGTGAAGACACTGGTGAAAAGCTCTGGGTCGTCGAGAATAAGAAGGGCGAGCAGCTTCGTATAACTATCGGCAAGGTGCTGGCTGATAGCACGTACGAACTGGGAGAGGACCCTGGCCTGGAGAAGGACGGGGTAGAAGCGCATCTACAGGAACTGCTTGCAGATCAGTTCACAACGTTTGGCGAGGGCTACACCCTGATTAGGCGCGAATACCCAACCCCGATCGGACCGGTGGACCTGCTTGGCCGCGATGAAAACGGCGCCACCGTTGCAGTCGAGGTTAAGCGTCGGGGCGGTATCGATGGCGTTGAGCAGCTAACCCGTTACTTGGAGATGCTGAACCGCGATGAGCTGCTGGCACCGGTGGAAGGGATTTTTGCTGCCCAGGAGATTAAGCCACAGGCCAAGACTCTGGCAGAGGATCGTGGGATTCGCTGTGTGACCGTGGATTACGACGCCCTGCGTGGCCTGGAGTCCAATGAATTGCGGTTGTTCTAGCCATGCCTAGGCGAAACCACAAGCGGCGCGGTAATCAACGAGGCAACCAACGCGGCGGGCGTAATAACCACGGCCAGAATCGCGGCAGCCTGCCCACATTTGGCAGTTCTTTCCAAAACACCCGCACTGAATCTGGGCCTGCCGGTTGGCAGGACGTGGACTTTGCGGTGCGTAACATCAGCGCTGGACAGTCGAACAAGGTTTATCGCTGTCCAGGGTGCGACCAGGAAATCATGCCCGGGACCTCGCACATCGTAGCTTGGCCGCAGGATTATGGTGCAGGCGCCGATGACCGGCGCCATTGGCACACTAACTGCTGGCGCAATAGAGCTCACCGCACTATCACGCGCCGCTGGGGATAGATTTACTTAGCCGGCTCAACGAGCTCCAGCAGGACGCCGCCGGCATCCTTCGGGTGGATGAAGTTGATGCGCGAACCTGCGGTACCGATCTTCGGCTCCGGGTACAGCACCCGGGTGCCCTGCTCCTTCAGGTGCGCCATCAGCGCCTCCAGATCAGTGACACGAACTGCGTACTGCTGGATTCCTGGACCCTTCTTGTCCAGGTACTTTGCAATCGTGGACTGGTCATTCAGTGGCGCGAGAATCTGAACCAGAGTGCCACCTTCAACCTTGTCGGCCGGGCCGACCATGGCCTCGTGGACACCCTGCTCTTCATTGACTTCATCGTGGTAGTTGATGAAACCAAGGTTTGCGCGGTACCACTCAATAGCGGCATCAAAATCCGGGACTGCGACGCCGACGTGATCAACAGCGACTACGTACTTATGGGGAACGGGAATCTGTGTCTCACTCATAGTTTCCAGGGTACTCGCTATTATCGGCGCCATGATTGTCGCATTTTCTGTTGCCCCCACTTTCTCCGATCCTGAGCAGGGAATGGCTGAGGCCGTTGCTGAAGCCGTGCGTGTTGTGCGCGAATCTGGCCTGCCCAACGAGACCAATGCCATGTTCACCCTTGTTGAAGGCGAATGGGATGAGGTGATGGATGTCATTAAGCGAGCCACGGAAGCAGTCAGCCGTGTCAGTCCGCGTACTTCTCTGGTCATCAAAGCGGACATTCGCAACGGATACACCGGGCAGCTGCGTGCGAAAGTGGATGCGGTCGAGGATGCGCTGAAAGCCACCGACTAGTCTCTTGTTCGGATTGGACACGTAGGCTCTACATAGGTCTTTACATAGGCTTTACGACGACACTGGAGAGGAACCCCTTTGACGATGCCAGCTGGACATGGTCACGCACATGGCCATTCTCATGGTCACTCGCATGGAGCACACGGTCACCGCGAGTGCTCGACTCCGCCGCCACCACCCGGCACGGTTGATTTGGAGCAGCTCCACCAGCGCGCCGAAGCCGAACGTAAGCGCCGAGAGGAGATCGAGCGGGCAACCAGTGATCAGGGAAATGGGCTTCCTCCTGTAGTTGAGATTGTCCCGCAGACCCTTGAGGCAGAAGTCGTTCTGCGCTCGGAGCAGGTCCCGGTTATTGTCTTGATCGGCATGGCTGGAGCAGCTGATTCGTTGCGTCTTCGGGCTGAGCTAGAAGGCATGGCCCGTGAGGCTAATTTGAACTGGATCCTGGCGTGGGCAGATGCTGAGGAGCATCCGCAGCTGGCCCAGGCATTCGGTGTGCAGGCAGTGCCGACAGTCACGGCTGTGGCTATGGGCAGTCCCATTGGCATGTTTGTCGGCGAGAAAACCAGGGATTGGCTGGAGCAGTGGCTGGCGCAGGTTATGAAGGCCACTCGGGGTCGTCTCAAGGGGTTGCCGGCGGGAACTCGTATGGCTGGGGAGGGCAGCGGGCCGGAGGCTCCGGAGCCGACTGACTTCTTCGGCAATCCCGTACCCACCGATGACCCGCGTTTGGAGCAGGCTGAAGAGTTGCTCGAGGAGGGCGATTTCGACGGAGCGTTGGAGCTGTATGACGCTATGCTGCAGTCCGAGCCCGCAAATCAGGGGCTGAAGCGCGCTCACGCGAATGTGTCCTTCTTCGCCCGCGCTGCCAAAATCGATCGCAGCGCAGATCCAATTGCAAAGGCCGACGCTGCGCCGAAGGACGTCGCGCTCGCCCTCGATGCCGCGGATGTCACGATGCTTGTCGACGATCCAGCGAAGGCGCTCGATCGTTTGTTGAAGTTGCTCCCGCAGGTGTTTGGCGATGACCGTGAGGCCATCAAGTCGCGTCTACTAGAGCTGCTTGTGCTATTCGATACCGCAGATCCAGTGGCATTGGATGCACGCCGGAGGATGGCTAGCGCACTGTACTAGGAGTACTGGACTAGGGGCACTGTACTAGGAGCCTGGAAAGCGCTCAGGCTCCTAGCTTGAAGCGTCGGTGTATGGCCAGTCATCCGGAGCCATGAAGTAGTAGACGCTGCCCATTACAGCGGCCATAAACGCCATTAGCAACAGGAAAAGTGTTGCTTTCATTGCCACATGACGCTCCGCATACCAGGCGTAAAAGGCGTCCAATTTTGCTGCCAACCAGATGTTCAGGCGACGTGTCGGCGGATGCACCAACGAGAGAATTCCCAGTGCAACAAAGATGCAGAGCCATCCGGGAGCAGGAGTTGGCAAAATGATAATGCCAACAATGAGCAATACGAAGCCTGCGACGAGAAGAACCGGGGAGAGTACCGGCCCATACCAGGTGTTGCGCATATGGGCATGGCGAATCTGCATGCGGTCCATCAAGCGATGTACCTTTTCCTTCATTGCGATTCACTTCCTCCGATTTTCGGTGCCGTGCGCTATTTCTAGCAGCGGTCTCGGACGAGGCATCGTTGAAGCATTAAGCATCAAATGTGCAGCTCAACTGCCTGGGTGTACCGTTGGACATTGATTCTTTTAATCATGTCTATATTTAATCCATTGTTGCACAAAAGCTGCGCCCCAGTGCAACGAGATTTTTCGGAAGGTGGTAATCTTCCAACAGTTCTCAGTGGTTTACAGCAGTTACCACTGCATCTCATCCACCTGTTCACCTCAGACAGTTCATACTGCGCTAGGTGCCTTTGGTCTTCAGTTTTCTGCAGCCAGGAGTTTTGCATGCGACTTCGCCCCAAAGCCCTTCGCGCTACTTCCGCCTCGGTCATTGTTGCGCTTTCGGCCTCGACTCTGTTGGCGGGGTGCACCATCGATGTCCCAAGCACCACCGGGTCCAAGGCCACCACTGCTACCACAAAACCTAATGCTCCAGATAACGGTTGGGATGCTTCCGAGGAAGTCACCTGGTCTGATGCACAGGACGTCCTCGATACTGCGGCTAAGAGTTTCTCCGACAACTATGGCATTGATTTAGGTGTCTATTTGCGTGTCATTGACGGTCCATACAAAGGGCTCACGGCGTCGGTAGGCGAGGATACGAAGGAGTACTCCGCATCGACCATCAAGGCTCCGTTAGTGGTTACTGCGCTGAAGAAATTCGGCGATGACCTAGACAAGACGGTGACGGTCGATTGGGACAATGGTGTTGGCGGAAGCGTGATTGGCCCTGGCCAATACACGCTCGACGGGCTGTTGCAGTACGTGATGCGGTATTCGGACAACACCGCGGCGAATGGGTTGATTGACGCTGTCGGTGGTTTCGACGAGGTCAACAAAACCATCAAGGAAGCCGGTGTTGATGACAAGCGCTACCACCTGGGCAACAAGTTCAACATCCCCAATCCCAGCGGTGATCGGTCCTGGTTTACTCCCTCTCAAGCTGCGCTGTTCATGGCACGTCTCCAGGAAGTGGCCGATGGCACCTCAAAGCACAACTTCATTACCAAGGACACGGCACAAACTGCATTGACCTACCTCACTTACGGTGGTTCGCAGAAGTTTGTGATGTACGTCGGCTCCGCAGTCCAGAAGACCGGTGACACTGCCGAGGGCGTTAATGACCACGGTATTTTGTACACCGCAGCCGGCCCCATCGCTTACGCCATTACGACGCGCTTTGATGAGGTGCCGCTCAATGAGCTTACCGACGGCCTGCTCGGCCAGCTGGGTTCCCAAATAGCCCAGCTTCTGCCGGATTACAATCGCCTTGGTAAGGATGGCAAGCCACTGACTGCTAAGCAGGCTGCGACGTGGAGCGCGGATGAGGATGGCGACGGCATTCCTGATCGTATCGGAACCGACAGCATGGATGGATCCGGGTACATCGATGATTCAGATTCTGCGAATTACAACGAATCTTTGGAACCTGACTGGTTCAATCCGTTCCGTGGATAGGACCTGGATACGCTCCCCAAAACAAAATTGCCCGTGAGTCAGGTTTTCAGGCTGAAACTCAGATCACTGAAAACCGTGCAGCACGGGCAATTCCTATGTGATTGTCTTTTGTTTGGCTGGATTCGGGACTAGCCCTGCCACTTCAGCCAAACGGCGGTGTTGGCCGGCAGCACCAAATCAATCGAGTGAGCCTGGCCGTTCCAACCGTGCTCGACCGCGGTCACAGTACCGTTTTCACCGTAGCCGGAGCCCTCGTAACGCGATGCGTTTGTGTTCAGAATCTCCGTCCATTGGCCACCGCGCGGTACGCCAATCTTGTAGATTTCCTGCGTGGTTCCCGACAGGTTATAGACGCAGGCGACGACCGAGCCATCGGTGCCGTAACGGACAAAGGACACAACATTGTTTGTGGAATCATCCGCGTTAATCCACTGGAAGCCCTCTGGGCGGTCATCCTGGGTGTAGAACGCTGGGTTTTCCTTGTAGATGGCGTTGATGTCCTTAACCAGCAGTTGAATGCCGCGGTGGAATTCGCCGCTCCAACCTTCGAGGTTGTCCCAAGCCACGGACTCATCGTGGTTCCACTCGTGGTTCTGGCCAAGATCCTGACCCTGGAATAGAAGCTGCTTGCCCGGGTGCGCCCACATGAAGGTCAGGAAAGTACGTAGGCCTGCGGCCTTATCCCAATCGCCGCCCGGCATGCGCTCCCACAGCGAGCCCTTGCCGTGCACGACCTCGTCGTGGCTAATCGGCAGAATGAACTCTTCCGAGTAGGCGTAGACCATAGCGAAAGTGAGCTCATGGTGGTGGTAGGAGCGGTAAATCGGCTCCTTGCTGAAGTACTCCAGCGTGTCATTCATCCAGCCCATGTTCCACTTCATAGAGAAGCCCAAGCCACCGTGTTCGGTAGGTGCGGTCACTCCCGGCCAAGAAGTGGATTCTTCGGCCACGGTGAGGAAGCCCGGGTTGTGCTTGTGTACAGTGGCGTTGAATTCCTGCAGGAACTGAACAGCATCGAGGTTTTCACGGCCACCGTACTGGTTCGGCAGCCACTCGCCTTCATTGCGGGAGTAGTCCAGGTACAGCATGGAAGCCACTGCGTCGACGCGCAGACCGTCGATGTGGAACTCTTCTGCCCAGTACAGTGCGTTGGCGTAGAGGAAGTTGCGTACCTCGTTGCGGCCGAAGTCGAAAACGTAGGTGCCCCAGTCGCGCTGCTCGCCGCGACGCCAGTCCGGGTGCTCGTAGCAAGCCGTGCCATCGAAGCGGGCAAGTGCGAACTCGTCCTTCGGGAAGTGCCCCGGAACCCAGTCCATGATGACACCGATGCCAGCGGCGTGGAAGGCATCAACTAGACCGCGAAACTGGTCTGGGGTGCCGAAGCGACTGGTCGGAGCGTAGTAGCCGGAAACCTGATAACCCCAGGAACCGGTGAACGGGTGCTCACATACTGGCATGAACTCCACGTGGGTGTAGCCCATGTCGACCACGTAGCGCACCAGCTTCTCCGCCATAACTTCGTAGCTCAGGCCCTGCTTCCAGGAACCCAAGTGGACCTCGTAGATAGAGATGGGCTCTTCGGTCCAGTCTGTGTTGGCGCGCTTTTCCATCCACGCTTGGTCACCCCAGGTGTAGTCGGAGGTCGCGACAATCGACCCGGTAGCCGGTGGGAGCTCAGCAGCACGCGCCATCGGGTCGGCCTTATCGCGGCGCTGTCCCTCCGGTGTCGTGATGGCGAACTTGTAGACTTCGCCCTCACCCACACCCGGGATGAACAGCTCCCAGATACCTGCACCACCCATAGAGCGCATTGGGTACTGCGCGCCGTTCCACATACAGAAGTCACCGACCACGGCTACGCCACGTGCGTTCGGAGCCCAGACCGTAAACGAGGTGCCTTCGACCGTACCCAGCTCTGTGTCGTAACTGCGAAGGTGAGCACCGAGAACCTTCCACAGTTCCTCATGACGTCCTTCGCCGATTAGGTGCAGGTCACCAGCGCCAATAGTGGGGAGGAAACGGTAGCCGTCGGCACGCTCTACGGTTTCGCCGGAGTCCCACGTAATGCGCAGGCGGTAGTCGAAGTCATCGCCGCCTGGGACGAGGGCGGTGAAGAAACCGTCGCCCAGGTTCTCCGCTTCAAACTCGCCGCGCGTGCTGACGACAGTAACTGCCTGAGCGCCGAAGACCCTCGTGCGAATAACCGTGTCACCGTCCACGACGTGTGCGCCGTAGATGCTGTGCGGATCGTGATGGGTGCAGTAGCGCAGGCGATCCATATCGCCGGAATCAATTGCGAGGCGGGGATCTGTGTGGGCTCCCATGGAAGGTCCTTCCGAAGCGTTTCTAGGTAGGTGAATGTGAAGTTGTTGAGTTCAGTTCTAAAGAAATAGAGGGAGGTAGGGGACAGTGGGCTGCTAACTCACCCGCCAGCCTAACGACGAATCGTTGCGACAGTGGTCAGGTCAGCGGCCCACTAACCCCGAAAGTTCCCAGCAAGCGTTCTAGCCCTCGTAGTCGGGGACGTCGCGCCAAGCCAACTTGTGGCGGAGCTTGACATCGATTTCCGGCAGCTTGATGATGTGCGCGACGTTTTCCCACGGTGCCAGGCGGACGTAGTTGTCCTTGCCCCAGTTGAACTGGTTGCCGGTAATCAGGTCAGTGACATCCATGCGGTCGTGGTTGCGGAGCCCAATGCGATCCATGTCGAGGTGCACGGTAGCTTCCTGGGCATTCCACGGATCGAGGTTGAGAACAACGAGGATGGCATCGCCGGTGACCGGATCGAGCTTCGAGTAAGCCAGCAGGTTGTCATTGTCGATGTCGTGGAAGTGCAGGTTGCGCAGCTGCTGCAGAGCCGGGTGCTCGCGGCGAATCTTGTTCAGCGTGGCAATGAACGGCTCCAGCGAGTTGCCGGTGGCCAGTGCCTGGTCGTAATCGCGGCTGCGGAGCTGGTACTTCTCGCTGTCGAGGTACTCCTCGGAGCCCTCCTTGACCGGAACGTTTTCAAACAGCTCGAAGCCGGAGTACATGCCCCACAGCGGAGATAGGGTGGAAGCCAGCGCGGCGCGGATGGCGAAGGCTCCACGGCCGCCCTTGACCAGGAAGTCATGCAGAATATCTGGGGTATTGACCCATAGGGATGGGCGAGCGATGTCCGCATGGCGGGTAATCTCCTCGCCGAATTCGGTCAGCTCTTCCTTCGTAGTCTTCCACGGGAAGTAGATGTAGGACTGAGTGAAGCCAGCCTTGGCCAGACCGTAGAGACGGGCTGGGGCGGTGAAGGCCTCGGCGAGGAAGATGACCTCCGGGTTGGTTTCGTGAACGGTTTCAATCAGCCATTCCCAGAAGTTGCCCGGCTTGGTGTGGGGGTTATCCACGCGGAAGACCTTGACTCCACGCTTGACCCAAAACTTCACTACACGCAGAACCTCTGCGTACAGGCCCTTGGCATCGTTGTCGAAATTCAGCGGGTAGATGTCCTGGTACTTCTTCGGCGGATTCTCGGCGTAGGCAATGGTGCCGTCCGGCAGCACGGTGAACCACTCCGGGTGAGCCTTAGCCCAGGGGTGGTCCGGTGCACACTGGAGCGCTAGGTCGATAGCGACCTCGAGGTCGCGCTCCTTAGCAGCCTTGATGAATTCCTTGAAGTCCTTTTCGTCACCGAGGCTCGGGTGGATGGCGTCGTGGCCACCTTCTGCGGAGCCGATAGCCCACGGAGATCCGACATCGCCCGGTTCCGGGGTCAGGGTGTTGTTGCGACCCTTGCGATTGATTTCACCGATTGGGTGAATCGGGGGCAGATAGACCGTGTCGAAGCCCATGCGCTGAGCGCGATCAAGCTGTGCAACCGCAGTCTTGAATGTGCCGTGCAGCAGCTCGCCATTTTCGCCGTAACCACCGTTGGAACGAGGGAAGAACTCATACCAAGAGGAGTACAGGGCTTCGCGGCGGTCAACCTTGATCTTGCGGGTCTTTCCGCGGGTCAAAAGGTCGCGCACCGGGTGCGCCTGCAAAATGGCGCGGGTCTCGTCGGAAAGCGCGGCTGCAATGCGGGCGCGAAGATCGCCGTCGCCGCGCAGACCTGCGGCGATGGAGCGTAGGTGGTTGCGGTGGATAGCAGCGGCACCAGCGGCGGCGCGGTCGAAGAGAGCGGCGCCAATTTCTAGATCATTAGCGAGTTCAGCTTCGCTCTGACCGGCCTCGAACTTCTTGGTGATAGCGTTGCGCCACGTTGCCATCGGGTCGGACCAGGCATCAATGCGAATGGTCCACAGCCCGGGAACATCTGGGACGAAGGTGGCATTGACCTGATTTGGATCATGGTCAGAAAAGTGCATTGGGATGCGCTGTGAGCGGGAAGCAAAAGCTGATTCCTTCGGCCCCTTGACGTTGAGCGTGGCGTTCATCGCGTCGTGGCCTTCTCGCCAAATGACGGCAAAGGTTGGGACGACTTCACCCACTACGGCCTTCGATGGAGTTGCACCACCGTTGATTTGAGGACGGATGTCATCAATACCGATTCGACCAGTCATAAAAGACGTTCTCCTAATTGTCGGCGAGCTAGGTGAAAATCGAAGCAAAACCATCTCGAGTGAACTCGATTTGCTCTCTACCGAGGATAGATGAGAATGTCCAAGCGCACATTTGGGCAAAGTTAGGGCACCATGGATGTGTGGCTGAATTGGAAGAAGACTTTAACGAAGATTTGCTACTCGACTTTCGCGACGTAAACCTCATCCGTGGTGGCCGTACGCTGGTCGGGCCGGTCGATTGGCAAGTAGAACTTGACGAACGCTGGGTCATCATGGGGCCGAACGGTGCAGGCAAAACTTCTTTGATGCGCATTGCTGCAGCGGAGGAGTTCCCGTCTTCAGGGGTGGCCCATGTGATGGGCGAGCAGATTGGGCGCACCGACATGCGTGATCTGCGCACCATGATTGGTTTGACATCATCGTCGATTGCTCACCGCATTCCCAATGACGAAAAGGTCGCGGACCTTGTTATTTCCGCCAGTTACTCCGTCCTGGGGCGCTGGCGTGAGACCTATGAAGAGATGGATTTCGAACAGCTCTCCGAGATTCTCGAGCGCATGGGTGCTGAGCATCTTGCAGACCGCACCTGGGGCACTCTCAGTGAGGGAGAGCGCAAGCGCGTACTCATCGCACGAGCCATGATGGTCAACCCCGAATTGCTGCTTCTCGACGAGCCGGGAGCCGGACTCGACCTCGGCGGTCGCGAGGACCTCGTCGGTTACTTAGGCGAACTCGCACTCGACCCGGATGCGCCGGCGATGGTGATGATTACGCACCACCCGGAAGAAATTCCGTACGGCTTCACCCATGCGATGCTCCTCGACGAAGGCAATGTCATCGCACAGGGGCTTATTGACGACGTCCTGACCAGTGAGAACCTGACCAAGGCTTTCCACCAGGAAATCGTCGTCGATCGCATCGATGATCGCTACTTTGCGCGCCGGGCACGGCCTGCTGGAAAGCACCGGAAGAAGTAGACGCTCATGGCGGTTCCGACACCTGAAACCCCGAATACACCCGCGTCGCCGAAACTGGCTGCGACTGTGTTGCTGCTCCGCGACACCCACTGCGGGCTCGAGGTCTACGTTCAAGAACGCGTATCCTCAATGCGCTTTGCGGCCAACATGACCGTGTTCCCCGGCGGTGGAGTAGACCAGCGTGATTTCCCCGCTGTCGCGAATGAGGTCATGGCCGTGACCGAGCTGTTGGAGGCCGACCCCGAGTCGCGGATCGCGCAGGCTTTTAACGTCGACTGCGCGCGGGCGCACGCGCTCACCTGCGCGGCCGTGCGTGAGACCTTTGAGGAAACAGGCACTCTGTTGGTTCGCGATGCTGGCGGTGAGATTGTCGCAGATGGTCACCGCTTCCACCGTCAGCGACGACAGTTGGAAGCCCACGAGTTGTCATTGACGGATTTCCTTAGCAATGAAAATCTGGCGCTCGATGCCGAACTCGTCAGTCCTTGGGCTAACTGGGTGACACCCGAATCCAACCCCATTCGCTACGACACCTATTTCTTCCTCGCCGCGCTTCCCGACGGTCAAAGGGCCGACGGTGACACCTCTGAGGCATCATCTTCAGGTTGGTTCCGACCGACTACGATTTTGGATGGATGGCGCCGTGGGCTACTTGGCCTCATGCCTCCGACCTGGGCGCAACTAACTCGCTTGGACGGCGTCAGTACTGTGGCCGAGGCTCTCGAGGCGGCCAGAAACACTCCGGTGCGACGCACCAGTAGTGACTTCCTCGGGGAACCTTTTATGGATGAGTACTTTGCCGTTGCCACCCACATGGGGCATTTGCGCAAACGTATGAACCGTTAGCCGACTACTCAACCCCCGTTAACCGGCTGATCCCTAGTTGGAAGGAGATAACGAGTGTCCCTGTCCGCTGCAGAGGTGGCCGCTGTTGCTGCTCACCCGGAGTGGCTAGATGAGGCCGACCAGCTCGCGCTCACTAAAAAGTCTCTGATTGCAGACTCCGCGCATCTACGCCAACACTGTGGCGAGTTTGGTCGCGCGGTCATTGAAGTTGCGGCAGCTCGGCGTTCGGCGGTCAGCAAACTGCCAGGGGACTGGATCTTCTCTTCCGAAGCAGCGCAACAGGCCACGCCCTTTGTCGTCGCGATGGCTCGCGCCCGTAGGCTTGCGGATCTCGGTGTCGAAGCAGTGGCCGATGTGACCTGCTCCATTGGTACTGAAGTGGCAGCAATTGACCACGAGGGCCTGACCGTTGTCGGGTCTGATCTCGACCTTGCGCGGCTGGCCATGGCGCGGCATAACGTCGGCAAGAACATCTTCGCGCAGGCCGATGCTTTGCAACCGGCCTTTGACGCACCCGTCATTGTCGCTGACCCTGCACGCCGCTCCGGTGGTCGCAGGATCACCAACCCGGAGGACCTGCTTCCGCCACTGTCGGCGCTCATAGCCGCCTGGCCCGACAAAGAACTAGCTATCAAATGTGCGCCGGGCCTCGACTTCAGCGAGTGGAGCGGGGAAGTAGCTGTCACTTCGGTCGACGGTGCGGTCAAGGAGGCGTGTCTATATACGCCGGGGCTGGTCAGAGTTACCGAGGGGCAATCCGTAACGCGGTCGGCGATGGTTGTCCAGACCGTCGATAAGCACAGGCCATTAGAGTTGTCGGCGGTGAACGTGCAGACATACGACGACACCATGCCTGACGACATCGACGTACGGGCGGCCGGTCGGTACATCATTGACCCGGACGGAGCAATCGTGCGCGCCGGGCTGGTGCGGCATTTTGCGGCGGCACATGGGCTGTGGCAGCTCGATGAACGGATTGCGCATCTTAGCGGTGATGCGTTGCCACAGGGCATTGCCGGGTTTGAAGTTATTGAGCAAGTGAATTTGAAGCAGGTTCGCAAGGCGCTGGCGGCGTTGGATTGCGGGGCGGCGGAGATTCTCGTGCGCGGTGTGGACGTGAACCCGGACGTGTTGCGCAAGCAGTGGAAGCTGAAAGGTGCCAGGGCATTGGCGGTGGTGATCACGCGTATTGGGCGGAGCGCGACGGCGTTTATCTGTGAGCCTCGAGAGATCGGTTAAGGACCGCGTTACGACGGAAAATTGGTGGGGGTAGCCTGTTGGGGATCGGTGTTTGCTGTTGGCGAATACCACGGAGGCAACTGCGATCGGTTGCGTATTATTAACCTCTGACATGCGGAAATGGCATGTTAGCGGGTGGGGTGGGCTCGTGACGTGAGAAAAAATTTAAAAAAATAACGACATTGTTATCTGGATCACCTTCGCATTGGCGACAGGTTCTGTTATCTTCAACACAGACGACCTAGAGCGTGGCCTGGTTCACTTTATTGTGAGGTGGCTTGCGAAGTAAGGTCAGATAAACGTTCACCAGTAATCAACCAGTAAGGACGACAGAAAAATGCCGAACATTGTGGTTCTGGTCAAGCAGGTTCCGGACACCTGGTCCGAGCGTAAGCTCACCGACGACAAGTTTGTCCTCGATCGTGAGTCTGCAGACGCAGTTCTCGACGAGATTAATGAGAACGCTGTTGAGGCTGCCCTGCAGCTGAAGGAAGAGCACGGCGGAAACGTTACCGTCGCAACTGTAGGCCCGGATCGTGCCATCGAGGCACTGCGCAAGGCTCTGTCCATGGGTGCTGACGATGCCGTCATTCTTTCGGACGACGCACTTGAGGGCTCTGACGCAGTCCAGACTGCATGGGCTCTGTCCAACGTCATTGACACCCTCGAGGATGTTGACCTCATCATCACCGGCAACGCCTCCACTGACGGTGGTACCGGCTCCGTTCCGGCTGTCCTCGGTGTTTACCGCGACCTCCCGGTTCTGACTCACCTGCGTTCCGTCGCTATCGACGGTGACTCCATCACCGGTGAGCGCGAGGTTGAAGACGGCATCTACCAGCTCAAGGCATCCCTGCCGGCAGTCGTCTCCGTCACTGAGAAGGCAAACAGCCCGCGCTTCGCATCCTTCAAGGGCATCATGGCCGCTAAGAAGAAGCCGGTCACCGAGCTGACCCTGGACGATGTTGCTGCTGAGGCAGAGCAGGTTGGTCTCGAAAACGCTGCTACCGGTGTCACTGGCTCCACTCCGAAGCCGGCTAAGACCGCTGGTGAGCGCATTAACGATGAGGGAGACGGCGGCGCCAAGCTGGCCGAGTACCTCAAGGCCCAGAAGTTCATCTAAGGCGCTTGACGCGAATAGAAGACAAATAGAGATACAAGTAGGAGAAAGATCACTATGACCGACGTCCTCGTTCTCGTCGAGCACGCAAATGGCGAGCTGAAGAACACCACCGCTGAACTGCTGACCGCTGCTTCCGCATTCGGCACCCCGGCCGCAGTTGTCGTGGGTACCCCGGGTACCGCTGCTGGCTTCGCAGACACCCTGGCCTCCTACGGCGCTGGCGAGATTCTCGCTGCTGAGTCCGACGATGCCGACAAGTACCTGATCACCCCTGAGGTTGACGTTCTCGTCGGCCTGGCCTCCGAGCGTGAGGTTCCGGTGCTGGTTTCCGCTTCCGCAACCGGCAAGGAAATCGCTGGCCGCGTCGCTGCGCTGACCGGTTCCGGTCTGCTGTCCGACGTTGTTGCTATCAACGATGACGCTTCCGTTAAGTACTCCATCTTCGGTGGCGAGTACATCGTTGACGGTGTCGGCTACGGCGCATCCCCGGTCTACGCTCTGCGTCCGGGCTCCGTTGACCCGGAGGAGAAGTCCGGTTCCGCTGACGTTACCGAGATTGCATTCCCAGAGATCGGCAACAACGCTGTCGAGATCGTTTCCTTTGCGCCGGCTGAGGGCGGCGACCGTCCGGAGCTGACCGAGGCTAAGCTGGTTGTTTCCGGTGGCCGCGGTGTCGCATCCGAGGATGGCTTCAAGAACGTTGTTGAGCCGCTGGCAGACGTTCTCGGCGCAGCTGTTGGTGCTTCCCGTGCTGCTGTTGACGCTGGCTACTACCCGGGTCAGTTCCAGGTTGGCCAGACCGGTAAGACCGTTTCCCCGGACCTCTACGTTGCTCTGGGTATTTCCGGTGCTATCCAGCACAAGGCAGGTATGCAGACCTCCAAGACCATCGTTGTGGTCAACAAGGACGAAGAGGCTCCGCTGTTCGAGATTGCTGACTTCGGTGTCGTCGGTGACCTGTTCGACGTTGTCCCGCAGGCTATCGAGAACCTGAAGTAATACGCACTTGCCTTAAGGCTGCTAGTTGCGTAAGGCTGCTGGCCGAGAGTCAACTCGGCTAGCAACTACCCGCTCGGGGTGGGCACAGATTTCCTGTCTGTTCCCGCTCCGAGCATTTTTTTGGTCCTACTCATCTGTTCGTGCAGACAGTGAGGTTTAACTATGGCGGATAGTGAGCATAAGCCGCACGCAGCGTTATACTGCCTGCATGCTTAATGACCACATCGTTGCCGCTCCGGACGAGAAGAGTGAAATGAAGTCTGCTGCGAAGACCCGTCACTTTGTGGATCATGCCGCGACTACGCCATTGCGCCCAGAAGCGCGCACGGCAATGGTCGAGAACCTAGGTCTGGCCAACCCCTCGGGGCAGTACGCCACCGCACGCATTGCGAAAAAGGTTCTGGAAGAGTCCCGAGAGGAAATTGCAGAGCTGCTCGGTGCCGATCCCATCGAGGTAGTTTTTACTTCCGGTGGAACTGAGGCCGACAATCTAGCGATTTCAGGCCTGTACTTCAAGGCCTCTGGCTCGGACATTGTGGTTCCACCAATCGAGCACGATGCAGTGTTGAAGACATGCCACCATCTGGAAAAGGAACACTGGGCCAAGATTGTTGAGGCTCCTGTAGGTGCTGATGGTCGCGTTGACATGGTGCAGTTCCCGGCGATGAGTCGGCAGAACACCGCGCTGGTGACGTGCATGTGGGCGAACAATGAGACCGGCACTATCCAGCCGGTGGAGGAGATTGCCAAGCGGGCGAAGGAGGCTCGCGTGCCTTTCCATATCGATGCTGTGCAGGCAGCCGGACATCTGCCAATTGATTTCCACGCAAGTGGCGCCACTACAATGGCCATCTCCGCGCACAAGTTCGGCGGTCCCCGTGGGATTGGGGCGCTGCTTGTTCGTCGTGAAGCGAAACTTACCCCGCATAACAACGGCGGCGGGCAGGAACGCGGACTGCGTTCGGGCACGCAGGACGTGGCGTCGGCGGCGGGCATGGCGGCAGGACTGCGCGCGGCGGTGGACGCGATGGCGGCGGACAATGAGCGAATCCGCGGTCTGACGCAGCAGCTCATCAGGGCAATCGTGCACATCGACGGTGCGATTATCCACACCAGCGAGCTCGCTTTGCCGGGGCACGTCTACGCTAGCTTCCCGGGCGCGGAGGCCGATAGTTTGATCATGCTGTTCGATGCGGCGGGAATTGACTGCTCTACGGGATCGGCATGTAGCGCGGGCGTTAACCGTCCCTCGCACGTGCTGATGGCGATGGGCGTTTCGGAGCCGGAAGCGCGATCGTCGATTCGTTTTACGCTGGGGTACACCTCGACGCAGGCGGATGTCGACGCCGTCATTTCGGCGCTGCCGGAAACGGTCGAGCGGGCGCGGCGTGCTGGCATGGCTTAGTTTTTGCCCCGTGGTGGTACGGTGACACGTGCACAAAATCTAGAGGGGAAAGGTTGCAACGCAATGCGAGTTCTTGCAGCAATGAGCGGTGGTGTGGATTCTTCCGTGGCTGCGGCGCGTGCATTGGCCGCAGGTCACGAGGTCGTCGGCGTGCACTTGGCGCTGTCGAAAGATCCGCAGTCCGTTCGCGCTGGATCCCGCGGCTGCTGTTCGCTAGAGGACTCCGGCGATGCCCGCCGCGTCTGCGATGAGCTGGGCATTCCTTTCTACGTCTGGGATTTCTCCGAGCGCTTCAAAGAAGAGGTCATGGATGACTTCTACGACTCCTACGAGCGCGGCGAGACGCCGAACCCATGCCTGCGCTGCAATGAACGCATCAAGTTCGCCGCTCTACTAGAGCGTGGCATCGCGCTCGGCTTCGACGCTGTGGTCACGGGGCACTACGCTTTGCTTGGCGACGACGGCCTGTTGCGCCGCGGCCGCGATGCGAAGAAGGACCAGTCCTATGTCCTGGGCGTGCTGGATCGCGAGCAGCTGCAGCGCTCGATGTTCCCGGTAGGAAACACCGAGAAGCCAGAGATTCGTGAAGAAGCCCGCGGGATGGGACTAGGCACTGCCAACAAGCCGGACTCTTACGACATCTGCTTCATCCCGGATGGCAATACCAAGGCGTTCCTGGGCGCGAAGATTGGCCGTCGCCCGGGCACCATTGTGGATAAGGAAACTGGCGACACTGTCGCTGAGCACGACGGTGTCTACGGTTTCACCATTGGTCAGCGCAAGGGGATTGGCCTGGCGGGGCCGATGCCTGATGGCAAGCCGCGCTATGTCACCGGCATTGACGCAGAGACCGGCACGGTGACAATCGGCACGGCTGCGGACTTGAATGTCAACGTGCTCGAGGCTGACCGTGCCATCTGGCTGGCCAACCCGGATGAGGTACTCGCTGCCTCGGAGGCCGGCAAGCTGCAGGTGCAGGTGCGTGCGCACGGTCGCCCCATCGACTGCCGCATTGAAGTGCTGGCAGGACCTGACGATGACGTCACCGGACGCGGTGGCGCCTTCCGGCTGCGCCTGAGCGATCCGCTTCGTGGTGTCGCTCCTGGTCAGGCCGCTGTTTTGTACCACACTGACACTGCGGGCGACTACGTGCTGGGCTCCGGCACGATTGTCTCGACCGCCCGTGAAGAGGACTTGTCGTGACCTCCTTTGTCGGCCTTGGCCCGATGCCGGGCCGCAATCCACACGAGGCGGCAGAGATTGTCATTGGCGAATGCCTGGAAGGTCACGTCACGCTACCGACGTTGCCCGCCCGTGGGTTCGGCGCCGATGCCGTCGGTCGCACGGCCGCCCTCATGGCTGACCTCGTCGTGGACAGGGGAGCGCGCTCCTGGAAAGTCGCCGACCGTCGTGGTCGCGCGAGTGCCTTGGCCACTGATTATCTCCACCGAGACATCGACGCGTGCGAGGAAGCGTGGGGACGCACCCCGCAGAAGATTCGCCTGACCGCTCTCGGCCCATGGACGATGGCGACTTCGGTGGAAAATGCCGCAGGCCATCTCATCGCCGTTGACCGCGGCGCCGTGAAGTACTTCGCGCAGTCGCTGGCCGCGGGATTGGCTTCCCACATCGCCGATGTCCGTCGGCGTTTCGACAGCGACATCGAGGTACTTCTGGCAGAACCCGCACTCGGCGCAGTCGTACAGGGCAAGATCAAGGCTCCGTCCATGCTGATGGGCAACGCGGGCTATCTCCCCGCCCAGGGGCACCGCGAGATCGCGGAGATCTTCCTCGAGGTCACGGGGCCGCTGCGTGACGACGACATCGAAGTGACCATCGCGCTGTCGAGCCCCGATGGCCTGGCTGTTCAGGCCTTGGCGGATTCCGGTGCGGCCGGAGTGTGGCTACCTCGCAAAGAACTGACCACCACGCAGCAACTGGATTTTGCGGCTGTCGTGGTCGGTGCCGATATGTCCCTGGAGCTGGGTATTGTGCCAGTGACGGTCACGGAGCGAGAAGAGCACACGGGCGTCCCGGTGGCGACACCGGCTCGAGCACTCGCTGAGCAAGCAGCGCTGTTCTGGGATGAGCTGGGCTATTCGCGCCTACAGATTGCTGAGAGCCTGAATCTGGCGCCGATGGGCGGCTTTGCTGCCAGCTCCAATGGAGAAGCACAGGCGCAACTCGGCGCAGGCCGTAATGCCACGGAGCTTCTTCGTCGGGCAGCCGGTGACTTGGCTCGCGACGAATAGCGACCTTATTCCACCAGCGTATTGAGGTAATCGGCGAAGTAGGGAAGTGTGAATTCCACGTATCCCGTCGACGCTGACACAATCAGCTCGCGGTAAATCAGGTCATGGCGAAGCTGTGAGATGCCAGAGAGTTTGCGTCCCATGGTCTCTGCGATGGCGCTCGTGGCCACGGGCTTTCCATTGGGGGAGAGGCTCGCCATCGCTTTGAGAAAATCAATCTGGCGAGGTGGTACTTTTCGCAGGCTGGGCGCATGAACTTGCAGCCCGATGCGGCGGATTGATTCCGCTGCCGCATCCGAGACATGCTGAGCGGTAATGGTGTCCGAGTGGGCCAACCTGGCCTTAGCCCAAGCGACTGAGCCAATGGTCTGTATGAGATACGGGTAGCCGTGGCTGAGTTCAGCGGCCAGCTCGACGGCATCCTCAGTCATCGCACGTTCGCCGAGTTCTGCAGTTCTGCGAATGATGTCCTTGGTGGTCTCCACGTCCAATCGGCCCAGAGACACGCGCTCGGCACGGCGTAAGAATGTTGCGCCCTCTAGCTGGAGCAAGTCTTCGATACCGCTGGGCAGCCCGGCTGCGACAAAGGCAATCTCCGCATCGTCGCGATTTAGGTCCTGGATTGCATGGGCAATTTCGTTGAGCTGTGCGGGGTCTGCACTTTGAACCTCGTCGAGAGTGAGCAAGATGCCGGATCCCTGTGGCATGAGGAGAGCCGAGAGATCCTGAAGTTGGCTGAGCAGATTCCTGCCGGGCTCGGGCTGAGAAGTGCTGACTTCCGTCTTAAACCCGCCAATGCCGGCGATGGACAGGCCGGTGAGGTGACGGCCCTTGCCCGTCGGTGCACTGTCAATGGCACTGAAAGTGCGCGGAATGGTGACATCGGTGAGTTCAGAAATCATTTCAGAGCCGATGTGAGCACGCAGCACAATCCATCCCAGTTGCTTTGCTGCGGCTTCAAACTCGTTGAGAAGTACCGTCTTACCGATTCCGCGGGTACCGGAAATTAGCGCGGTTCGCCAGGGATTACCGGGGCCTTCCGCCAGAGCCAGCTCAAACGAGTCCAGCTCGACATCGCGCCCACCGATGATGGCCGGGGATCGGCCGAATGTGGGGTGGAAAGGATTGCGTGGGATGGAGATGGCCTTGTCGCCGCGAGTGGTCACGCATCAATCATAGCAATGGATAATCCACATCGGCTTGGATAACTTGGATATTCCGCCGAATTTTGGATATTCGATTTCCATTGGATAATCACAAAACTCTGGATATTGGGAGAGCCGGGGAGGGTGAGGGGGCCGCTGCTCAGTCCATCGGCCACCCGAAGGTGAAGTCCGACGTATCCTTACCTTTTTCGGTCAGGTACTGCTGCAGGTTCTTCTTGTACTGGTAGTACGCGACGGCCTGCAGCTCCATCAGCTCTTCTCCCGATTTTTCGGTTAGCTCCCGGTAGTGGCGCGCCATCACCCATGCGATGCGCGCAGCCGCCAGAGCATCTTCGGTGGCATCATGTGCCCCGTCCAGGCGCACCTGATAATGGCGGGAGACATCAGTCAATGTGCGTTTTTCACGACGTTCCGGGTCGAAGTAATTATCCAGCACAAAGGGGTCGACGACGAGGCCGTCAACAGTAAAACTGGGATTCTGCGAGCGCAGTACCGTCAGATCATAAGCCGCGTTATAGGCCACTACGGTCAGACCATCGCGCCAGGCAGCTCGAAGGCCGGCAATGGTATCCGCTAGCACTTCATCGTGCGGGCGCCCCTCCGCGCGAGCTTTTTCAGTGGTGATGCCATGCACATCAGACGCAGCTTGCGGAATTTCGACACCGGGATTAGCGAGCATGATGGTGGAATCTTTGCCCTGCTCAGTCAGCCGGACCAGTGCGGAAGTGACAATCTTGCAGGTGCGAGGATCCGTGCCGGTAGTCTCCAGATCAAACGCGAGCATGCGTCGCGGATCGAAATTATGCATGTCTCAACTGTAGCGGAGAGTGCGGATTCGCTGAGGGGCAGGAACAAGGTCAAGAGAATTTCCGTGTCCCCCGGCGCATCCGGGCAATGACATAGAATGAGCGACGTGACTTCCTCGACCGATGAGAACTCCGACCTGTCAACCTCCGATTTGTCTTCGTTTTCCAGCGCCCCCGCCTCCGAGCCGGCGCCGGCGGACGTCCGGGAGAAGTGGCAAGATCTAGCAACTCGCATTCGTGAAAACGCTGCGCTGTACTACACCGCGCAGCCGGTTATCTCCGATGCTGAGTACGACGAGATGTTCCGTCAACTGCAGCGGTTAGAGGAGCAGTGGCCCGATCTGGTGGTGCCGGACAGTCCCACCCAGCAGGTCGGCGCACAGGTCGACACGCCTGCCGACGGGGAAGTATTCGAGCCTGTTGAGCACCTCGAACGCCTCTACAGCTTGGACAATGTTTTCGATGAGCAGGAGTTGCGCGGCTGGCTGGCCCGCACCCCGGCCAGCACGTATCTGACCGAGCTGAAAATCGATGGCCTGTCTATCGATCTGGTCTATGAGAATGGCCGCCTTGTCCGGGCGGCCACCCGCGGAGACGGCCGCGTGGGGGAGAACGTCACCGCCAATGCGCGCACTATCGAAGATATTCCGCATGAAATCAGCGGCGAGAACATCCCCGACGTGCTCGAGGTGCGTGGTGAAGTCTTTATCTCGTTGGAAGAGTTCGAACGCATCAACGCCGATCGCGTCGAAGCGGGTCAGAAGCCGTTTGCCAACCCCCGTAACGCCGCCGCCGGTTCCCTGCGACAGAAGGATGTTGCAGAAGTGGCGAAGCGTCGCTTGTCCATGATTTGCCATGGAATTGGTCATATCGAGGGCTGGCGTCCACAGTCTCAGCACGAGGCCTATCGTGCCTTGGACGAGTGGGGTTTCCACGTGTCGCCGTATACAAAGCAGGTTCATTCCGCGGATGACGTCGTCAAGCAGATGCAGTACTGGGGCGAGCACCGCCACGACGCCATCCACGAGATGGACGGGCTTGTGGTCAAGGTTGACTCCCTTTCCGAGCAGCGCGCGCTGGGCGCGACCTCGCGGGCGCCGCGCTGGGCGATCGCGTATAAGTACCCGCCAGAAGAGGTCACCACGGACCTGCTGGATATTCGAGTCTCCATTGGACGAACTGGTCGTGCGACGCCATATGCCGTGATGAAGCCGGTTTTCGTGGCCGGGTCAACTGTCGAGATGGCGACGCTACATAACCCTTCTGAAGTGCACCGAAAGGGTGTGCTCATCGGGGACCGTGTGACTATCCGCAAGGCCGGTGACGTGATTCCAGAGGTGCTCGGTCCCGTGGCCGATCTCCGAAATGGTAGCGAGCGAAAGTACATTTACCCGACTCTCTGCCCCGAGTGCGGTACTCGTTTGGCTCCGGCAAAGGACAGCGATGCCGATTGGCGTTGCCCCAATACCCGCTACTGCCCAGGCCAGCTGCGTCGTCGAATTGAATTCCTCGCCTCCCGCTCCGGGTTTGATATCGAAAACCTGGGGGAGAGGGGCGCTGCCGATTTGATTCATCGCGGCGTGCTTGACGACGAGTCCCGCCTCTTCGACCTCACCGAGGAAGATTTGCTCGGCACTGAGGTCTACACTACGGCTTCGCGGAAAACGCTGAATGCCAATGGTAAGAAGCTGTTGGCCAATATCGAGGCAGCTAAGGATAAAGAGCTGTGGCGCGTATTGGTCAGCCTGTCCATTCGTCATGTGGGCCCAACGGTGGCGCGGACCTTGGCACAGAAGTTCGGCTCGATGGAGGCGCTGCGCGCTGCGAGCCGCGAAGAGATTTCGGCCATCGACGGTATCGGCGAGATCATCGGCGATTCCGTGGCTGACTGGTTCGAGGTGGACTGGCACCGCGAGGTTGTCGAGCGCTGGGAAGCTGCCGGTGTGCGTATGGCCGATGAGGTCGCCGATCGTCCAGATCAGGTGCTAGAGGGATTGACCGTGGTAGTCACCGGCTCTTTGGAGGACTTCACTCGCGACAGCGCGAAGGAAGCCATTATCTCCCGTGGCGGTAAGGCCGCAGGGTCGGTGTCGAAGAAGACCGACTACGTGGTGGTTGGCGAAAACGCCGGTTCCAAGGCCACAAAGGCCGAGGAGCTGGGCTTGCCCATCCTCGACGAGGATGGGTTCAAGCGGTTGCTGGAAACTGGGCAGGCCTAGCTGGGGCTTGGCCCAGCCAGGATTTGGCCCAGCCGGGGCCTAAATCTTGGTCTCTTCCAGCTTCCAGACCTCATTGGCGTAATCGCGGATGGTGCGGTCGGAGGAGAAGCGGCCCGAACGGATGATGTTCAGGAAGCACTTCTTGGCCCACGCCAGCTCGTCGCGGTAGTCCTCGGCCATGCGGTCGCGGGTTTCGCGGTAGTCAGCGAAGTCGCCGAGGACGTAGTAGACATCGGCTGGCTCGTACCCGTTGGACTCCAGCAGCGAGAAGTGCAGGTCGTGGAACATTCCGCTGCCACCGTCAGCAAAAGTGCCGTCGACAAGCGAATCGACCGCGCGTTTGAGACCCGGCACCGTTTCGTAAGTGCCACGCGGGCTGTAGGTGCGGCGCAGCTCCGGCAGTTCCTCTTCCAGCGCACCGAAGATGTAGGCGTTTTCTTCGCCGGCGGCGTCGACGATTTCGACGTTTGCGCCGTCCATGGTGCCCAGCGTCAGTGCGCCGTTCATCATGAACTTCATGTTCGAGGTACCCGAAGCCTCCTTACCGGCAGTGGAAATCTGCTCGGAGACGTCGGTGGCTGGGATGATGTGCTCTGCCGGGGTGACGTTGTAGTTCTCAACGAAGGCGACCTGCAGGCGACCGTCCATGTCCGGATCGTTGTTGACCTTGTCCGCGATAGCGTTGATGAACTTAATGATGGCCTTCGCGCGAACGTAGCCTGGGGCGGCCTTGGCACCGAAGATGAACACGCGCGGTGGCACGTCCAGCGCTGGGTCTTCCTTGATGCGGTAGTAGAGATCCAGGATGTAGAGCGCGTTGAGAAGCTGGCGCTTGTACTCGTGCAGACGCTTAATCTGGGTATCGAAGATGGCGTCCGGGTTCACCGAAATACCCTGGCGGTGTTCCAGCCAGGTGGCGAAGTCCTTCTTGTTCTCGTGCTTGATGTCGAGAATCTCACGCAACACGGCCTCGTCGTCAGCAAACTTTTCGAGCTCAGCGAGCTTGTCCAGGTCGGTGACCCAGGCGTCCGAACCCGACAGGCGAGTCAGCAGTGCCGACAGGCGCGGGTTGCACTGGTTGAGCCAGCGGCGCGGGGTGACTCCGTTGGTCTTGTTGTTGAAGCGCTCCGGCCAGATATCGTGCCAGTCCTTCAACGTTTCGCGCTTAATGATTTCCGTGTGCAGAGCGGCAACACCGTTGATGGAGTACGCGGCGTAGCAGGCAATCCATGCCATGTGGATACGCCCGTGGGAAATCGGCGCCATGTAGTCAATCTTGCCCTGGTCGAAGCCGCGCTCCGCGAGGTCTTCGCGGAAGCGGCGGTCGATCTCACGGGTGATCTCCAGAACGCGGCCGAAGAGACGGTCAAAAATGGAGTATTCCCAGGTCTCCAACGCTTCTGCCAGAACGGTGTGGTTGGTGTAGGCGAAGGTGTTGGACACGACGTTCCAGGCGTCGTCCCAGCTCATATCGTGCTCATCCAGGAGCAGACGCATCAGCTCTGGGATCGCGAGCACCGGGTGGGTGTCATTGAGCTGAATGGAGTTGTACTTGTGGAAATCGCGCAGGTCCTCGCCGTGATTCTCGATGTAAGAATCAATCATCGTCTGCAGCGAAGCCGAGACGAAGAAGTACTGCTGGCGAACGCGCAGCACCTTGCCGTCATAGGTCGAGTCATTCGGGTAGAGCACGCGGCACAGGTCATGGACGCGCTCCCGTTCGACAATGGCGTCGGTGAAACGCTGCGAGTTGAAGGCGTCGTAGTCGAACTCACGCATTGGCTCCGAGTGCCACAGGCGCAGCGTGCCGACGTTATCGGTGCCGTAGCCGGTAATTGGCATGTCATATGGAACAGCGCGCACGACCAGGTCATCAAAGGTGACAATCTTGGACAGTTCCTCGCGACGAATGACGAAGGGGTAGCCCTCTTCCATCCACGGATCCGGGTGCTCATCCTGGAAGCCGTTTTCAAAGCTCTGCTTGAACAGACCGTAGCGGTAGAGGATGCCATAACCGGTCACCGGCAGATTCTGCGTGGCACAGGAATCCAGGAAGCAGGCGGCCAGACGACCCAGGCCACCGTTACCGAGAGCGGCGTCGTGTTCGGCCTCGAGCACGTCTGTCAGATTCTTGCCGTACTTTTCCACCGCAGCGGAGGCCTCATCCACCAGGCCTGCATTGAGCAGGTTGTTCAGCAGGGCGCGACCCATGAGGAACTCGGCGGAGAAGTAGTGCTGCTGGCGGGTAGCAGCGTATGCCTCCGTGGTGCGCTGCCAGTTGTCCGCTAGGTCATCGACAACAACCCGTGACAGACCGGACCAGAATTCCATCTCAGTGGACGACTGGGGGACACGGCCGGATTCGGCACGAACGTGGGATCCGACGAGGTCACTCAAGTTCGACATCAAAGAAGCTCCTTATTGACTGGTATCATTTCCAGACTTTACCGCTAAGCGTGAATCACTGCGCTCCATAGGGGAGGAGCCATAGGGTAAGAGCTTCGAGCAGAAGGGAGCAGCCCACAGAAGGGAGCAGCCCACTAGTCGCTGCTAGTCGATAATCGCGCCGACAATCGTGCCAATCCGTCCCAAGTGCTCAACCTCACTTGGCAGGAAGTCCGGCCCGCCGGGCCGGCCAATAACGAGAACCAGACCCTCGCCCATTGGAGTAGCGGCAATGGAGGAGTCCATAACCGTCCAGTCCTCCGGCAGCCACGTTTCTTCGTCCGGATCCAGGTTTCGTGGCGAGTCAATCGGGGCTTCCGGCAGAGTCCGGCCGTTATCCTCTGGAGCAGCGGTAGAGGAAGCGCGACGCACCCAGTGGCCATCGCTCTGTTCGCCGAGGACGATAGCCCAGCCGGCAGTCATAGTCTGAGGCAGGCCGTCGACGACATCTCCGAGGGCACGATCCAAGTTCTTCGTGTGCTGTGAGAACTTGGCCAGCAGCGCAATCTGTCCGCGGCGGTCAACCGAGCCGGAGAAAGGTCTAATTGAATCGACTTCCACTCCGCTAATGGACTGAGCCGCTGTAATCAGTGTGTCTGGGAGCAGGCCCATAGGAAGGTCAACCACGATGTCGTCGACAACAACGCCATTAGCGCCGTAATCTACGACGTCGACACTGCGAATATCACCGTCTACTTCGCCCAGGGCAGCCGCGACGTAGCCAAGTGCGCCTGGTTCGTCGGGAAGCTGGATGCGAAGGAGGTAACTCATGGCTGTGTGTACAACCTTTCGAATAATTGAGAGTGATTCTTGCGGTGTAACTATAGAAGTAGTGATTTAGGTTACAGGGTAAACCTCTGAAATGTAAGACCCTGCGGACAACGACTCAACGATAACGACTACTGTTGGCAAGTACAGCCCGCTCGCGCGGTTCAAAATCAGTTTCAACTAAACTTCTGTGCACTAGCTTCGTACGAAGAAATGAAAGGGGTACTAGCGTGCCAGCTATCTCACGCGATGAGGTCGCACACCTAGCGCGATTGTCCCGTCTGGCTCTGACTGACGCGGAACTCGACGAGTTCGCCGGTCAGATCGACGGCATTATTAACCACGTCCAGGCCGTTCAAAAGGTGGCTGCGGATGATGTGGAACCGATGAGTCACCCCTCTTCGCTGTCCGGTGTGATGCGCGAGGACGTCGTCAAGCCGACGCTGACTGCGGAGCAGGCGCTGGACCAGGCGCCGTCGCAGGACCGCCAGCGCTTTGAAGTTCCCCAGATTCTCGGCGAGTAGGAGTACGTGGAAGAAATGACTGCAGCTAACCCGAATCTGCATGCCGCTGTTGCTGAGGACCCGATTCTGGGGCTGAGCGCTTTCGAGCTCGCACAGAAGATTCACGCTCGTGAGCTGACCTCGGTAGAGGTCACCCAGGCGTTCCTCGACCGTATCGCGGCAATTGATGAGGACATTCACGCATTCCTGCACGTCGGTGCCGAAGAGGCCCTGGCTGCAGCTCGCAAGGTCGATGAGTCGCTGGATGCTGGCGAGGAGCCGGCCTCCGCGCTGGCCGGTGTTCCGCTGGCACTGAAGGATGTCTTCACTACCACCGATGCGCCGACCACCTGTGCTTCCAAGATGCTCGAGGGCTACATGAGCCCTTACGACGCAACGGTTACTGCCAAGCTGCGTGCAGCTGGCATCCCAATCCTGGGTAAGACCAACATGGATGAGTTCGCCATGGGCTCGTCGACTGAAAACTCCGCTTACGGCCCGACTCACAACCCGTGGGATGTTGAGCGCACCGCAGGCGGTTCCGGTGGTGGCTCTTCCGCGGCGCTGGCTTCCGGTATGGCTCCGCTGGCTATCGGTACTGACACCGGTGGCTCGATTCGTCAGCCAGCAGCTCTGACCGCAACGGTCGGCGTGAAGCCGACCTATGGCACGGTATCCCGCTACGGCCTGGTCGCTTGTGCCTCCTCGTTGGACCAGGGTGGGCCGACCGCGCGAACCGTTCTGGACACCGCGCTGCTGCACGAAATCATTGCTGGTCACGACGAGAATGACTCGACTTCCACGGAGCAGCCGATTGCCGATGTGGTTGCTGCTGCCAAGGAAGGTGCTACCGGTGACCTCACGGGGGTTAAGGTCGGCATCGTCAAGCAGTTCGACCGCACCGAGGGTTACCAGGCCGGCGTACTGGACAGCTTCCACGAGGCCGTCGACAAGCTTAAGGAAGCTGGCGCAGAGGTGGTCGAGGTCGATTGCCCGAACTTCGACCACGCACTGAGCGCGTACTACCTGATTCTGCCGTGTGAGGTCAGCTCCAACCTGGCTCGTTTCGACGGCATGCGTTACGGCCAGCGTGTTGGTGATGACGGTTCGCACTCGGCCGATGAGGTCATGGCTATGACCCGTGCCGCTGGTTTCGGCGATGAGGTTAAGCGACGCATCATCATCGGTACCTATGCGCTATCGGTCGGTTACTACGACGCCTACTACATCCAGGCACAGCGCGTCCGTACCCTGATTCAGCAGGACTTCGAGCGGGCCTTCGAACAGGTGGATGTCCTGATCTCGCCGACCACTCCGACCACTGCGTTTAAGTTGGGCGAGAAGGTTGACGACCCGCTGAGCATGTACATGTTCGACCTGTGTACTCTGCCGCTCAACCTGGCCGGCATGTGTGGCATGTCCGTGCCGTCGGGCCTGGCTGAAGACACCGGCCTGCCGGTAGGCCTGCAGATTATGGCTCCGCGCCACGGTGATGATCGTCTGTACAAGGTCGGCGCTGCCTACGAAAAGGTTCGCGGCTCGATTGCATAAAAGCGTTCAATAAGCCTTAGTCGGTTTTCTGCAACCGTCGTTTTCTCACTGAAGTGGGAGAGCGGCGGTTGTTGTCGTGTCGGGGAGAGTTTCATACATGCGCAGGAACGCAAACATGGAGAGAGTTAGATTTAAAAACCCACCACGATTTATGCCTTGGATCTATGGGCTGGTCATTGTCATAGCCATTGCCGTCAGTCTGGTCGCTGCGGTGGTCTTCGGCTCGGCGGATATCACCTGGTCCACCACGACACAGGTCATTTCGCATCACATCTTCGGCACTGAGCTCGATGAATCTGTGCCCGCCAGTTCGGACACCATCGTCTGGAATCTCCGCGCTCCCCGGGGAATTCTCGCAGCGATTGTAGGGGCGGGGCTAGCTGTCTCCGGTGTGGCTATGCAGACATTGGTCCGTAACCCGTTGGCAGACCCATATCTGCTAGGTATTTCCGCCGGCGCCGGTGCCGGTGCGACCGCGGTGATTATCTTTGGTGCTTTCTCCGGTAGCCCCATCGCGCCGCTGACATTCGGTGCACTCCTCGGTGCAGTAATGGCCACCCTCGCGGTCGGTGCTTTCGCCACTGCAGGCGGTGGGCTGACTCCGCTGCGTTTGGTGCTCTCCGGCGTTGTGCTCTCCGCTGCGTTTTCCGCGCTGAGTAGCTTCATGGTCTTCGCTGGGCCAGACCCGAGGGCCGCGCAGTCCGTGATGTTTTGGATGCTGGGCTCTGTTGCCGGTGCGACATGGCTGAAGACGCTCTTCCCGCTCATTGTCCTCATCGCAGTACTGTTGTTTTTCCTGGTCAAAGCCCGTCATCTGGATGCGCTGGCAACTGGTGAGAGCACCGCAGCGGCCGTAGGTATTGATGTTTCTCGGCTACGCACACAGGTATTTGTGCTCCAGGCTGTCCTCGTTGGCACGCTCGTTGCGGTCTCTGGCGGCATCGGGTTTGTCGGCCTGGTGATTCCACACTTGACCCGCATCTTGGTAGGGGCCACGCACCGCGTTGTCCTACCGGTTGCTGCCCTCATGGGTGGACTGTTTCTCATCTGGGTGGACATCATCGCGCGCGTAGTGGGCGGAAGCCAGGAAATGCCGCTGGGAGTAGTCACGGGATTGGTTGGCGCACCACTTTTCCTCTACCTCATGAGCCGCTCGCACTACAGCTACGGAGGTGCTGAGTAAATGAGCGCCCCACAAAAATCTGTACTCGCCGCTAAAGATGTGCGCTGTGATATCGCTGGGCGCACGATTGTCAGCGGAGTCAACCTCAACTTCGGTGCAGAACCCATGACCGCCATCATTGGTGTTAACGGCGCGGGTAAATCCACGTTGCTGCGTGCGCTCGGTGGAATCACGAAACCGGCCACGGGCGAGGTCGAGATTAACGGCAAATCGATGAGCTCAATCAGCTCGAAGCACCGCGCCCGCGATTTGGCTTTCGTCGCGCAAAACGAGGTTCCACCCGCCGAAATGCGCGTGCGCGACTTTGTCTCCCTGGGGCGCTTGCCCTACCAGCGCCTTTTTGGTGGCAACACTGCCGAGGACAATTCCCACGTCGACCGTGCGCTGGAGCTCGTAGGTCTGGAAACGGTCGCGCAACGCCTGTGTGGGCAACTCTCGGGTGGGCAACGTCGTCGCGTGTGTCTGGCGCGTGCCATCGCCCAGGACTCGCCAATCATGCTTCTCGACGAGCCCACTAACCACCTCGACGTGCGCCATCAACAATCCGTCCTCCGTCTGGCCCGCTCCAGCGGAGCGTGTGTCATTGCCGCGATCCACGACTTGGACCTGGTGATGAACCACTTCGACCGCGTCATCGTGGTCGCGGACGGCGGTATCGCGGCCGACAGCATTCCCGCAGAAGTGCTTACCCGCGACTTTGTCGCCCAAATCTTTCAGGTTGAATCCTGTCAGCTCAATTCCCCCGCTGGCCGCCGCCACCTCGCAATCGATAGCGAGCTGGATGCTGCCACCATCAACTAGGAGTACTCCCTTGAATAACGCACATGCTTTCCGACGTCCCCTTCGTGCCTCAGCAGCTGGTATCGCTGTGGCTGCTCTGGCATTCGGAGCCGCCGCCTGTGGCTCTGATGAGGGAACGCAGGCCTCGTCGTCAGGCCTTACCCTCACCAACTGCGGTGAAGAAGTCAGCTACCCGGGTGTAGCTAAAAAGCTGCTGATTAATGACGGCAATATTGCTTCGCTGGCGCTGGCTGTCGGTGCTGCGGATGAGATCACAGCGGTGAGCTCTATGGCCTCGCATCTGCCGGTGTTGACCGCAGCTTATGGCGATGCAATTGCGCAGAAGCCAGAAGTTGCGAAGGAATACCCGAATCTGGAGCAGGTCATTGCGGCCGAACCGGATGTGATGCTGGCGGGCTGGGGCTATGGCTTTAGTGAAGACAAGGGCATTACCCCGGAATCGCTTTCCGAGCACGGTATCGGTGCCTACACCCTGACGGAATCTTGCCGTACTGGTGACGCAGCCTCGGCGGGCAAGGAAGGCAGTGGCGACCCGGGGCATACTCGTGGTCTGGTGGATCCGTGGGAAGCTGTCAAAATTGATTTGAAGAATATCGCTACCTTGACCGGACACGACGGTGAGGGCGACAAGGTTATTGCAGATATTGATAACCGACTGCAAGCCCTGGATGCCGCGCCAAAGGGAGATAAGAAGCCAGTGGGCTTCCTCTTTGATTCTGTCGGTGAAGCACCATTTACCTCGGGTTCCTTTGGCGCACCGCAGGGCATCCTGGAAAAGGCCGGTGCAATCAATGCGACCGAGTCGATTAAGGACACTTGGACTACGACCTCCTGGGAGCATGTCGCGGAGATGAATCCTGACTTCATCGCGCTTGTGGACTACCCAGGTCAGACCTTCGAAGAGAAAATCAAGGTTTTGCGCACGAATCCGGCAACGAAGGATCTCGAGGCGGTCAAGGAGAACCGCTTTATTAACCTGCCGATTGCATTGTGGACGGAGTCTCCGCTGAACGTCGATGCCGCAGAGTACGTGCGCAAGGCGCTCGAGGAATATGGTCTTGTGCCGGCGTCGGAGGTGACGACGAAGATGGAGCTACCGTCTGAGCTACCAGGGCAGGAGTACCTGCAGAAGTAGTTTCGACCAAGGCCGTCAAGCACGAACTGACTAACGCGACTAAGGTGGGCATCATGCGAATTGCGACCCTTACCTCCGGTGGAGATTGTCCCGGTCTGAATGCCGTTATCCGTGCAATTGTCCGTACCAGCTCGAGCGAGTACGGCTCAACCGTCGTCGGTTTTGAGGACGGTTGGATTGGTCTTATGGAAGACCGTAGGGTCCAGCTTTACGACGATGAGCGGATTGACCGTATGCTGCTGCGTGGCGGCACGATGCTGGGCACCGGCCGCGTGCATCCGGACATTCTCATGTCTAACCTCGACCGCATCAAGGAAAATCTCTCTGATGCGGGCATCGATGCCCTGATCCCAATCGGTGGCGAAGGTACGCTGAAGGCCGGCAAGTGGCTTTCGGACAATGGGGTGCCGGTCGTCGGTGTTCCGAAGACTATTGATAATGACGTCAACGGTACGGACTACACCTTCGGTTTCGACACGGCTGTGGCTGTTGCCACCGACGCGGTTGACCGTCTGCACACCACTGCGGAATCCCACCAGCGCGTCATGATTGTTGAGGTCATGGGTCGACACGTGGGCTGGATCGCTTTGCATGCGGGTATGGCCGGCGGTGCTCACCACATTGTCATTCCGGAAAAGCCATTCGACATCAACGAGATTGTGAAGTCGATGGAGCGCCGTTTCCAGATGGGTGAGAAGTACGGCATTATCGTCGTCGCTGAGGGCGCCACCCCGAAGCCGGGCACCATGGAGTACGAAGAGGGCGGTGTCGACCAGTTCGGCCACCAAACCTTCAACGGCATTGGTCAGGTTATTGGTGCGGAGATTAAGAAGCGCACCGGGTACGACGTTCGCACCACGGTGCTGGGTCACATTCAGCGTGGCGGTACGCCGACTGCGTACGACCGCGTGCTTGCTACCCGCTACGGTGTCCACGCCACCCGAGCAGTACACGAGGGGGACTTCGGCAAAATCGTCGCTCTGCACGGTGAGAACATCGAGCGTATCGACATCGACGATGCGGTTGCTGAGTTGAAGGTTGTGCCGGATGGCCGTTACCGCGCAGCTGCTGCGCTGTTTGGTTAAACGCGTCGGTTAAGCACGCGTTGCTAAACATTTAGGCACATCTTCGTAACAAAATAGGCATACTGCCCGAGCTGGTGTATCAATCACCAGCTCGGGCAGTATGCTTTATAAGGTTCCGGTTTTTGAAAAATAGACTTATATTTAGGATTTTCTCGTTATGTGGAAAAGAGCCACAACAATCGCGATGGCCTTTGTCGGCCTAACTGTCGGTGCCGGATTCGCATCCGGCCAGGAAATGATGCAGTACTTCGTGGCATTTGGCACTAACGGCTTGTGGGGCGTGGTACTTGCCTCCGTCGTGATGATTGCCAGTGGCCTGGCAGTGCTGTCAATTGCCAGCTACTTGCAGGCTGATGAGCACTCCGAGGTCTTCGACGTAATCACCCGCAGTTGGGTTTCGAAGATTTTGGATATCGCCGTGATGATCACGCTGTTCTGTACCGGCTTCGTCATGTTCGCCGGTGCCGGTGCGAACTTGAACCAGCAGTTCGGACTTGAGGTGTGGATTGGCGCCGTCATCATGGTTGCCCTGACTTTGGGTGTAGGCATGCTGGATGCCGACAAGGTCAGCCGCGTGATTGGCATGATCACTCCATTCATTATCGTGTTCCTGCTTGGAGCCGGTATCTACACTTTGTTCACCACCGACACGTCGATGTCGGAGGCCGCGCAGTACACCAATGAACTGTCGACATCGCTGCCACACTGGTCTATTTCTGCCCTGAACTATGTCGGTTTCTGTGTGATGGTGGCCGTATCGATGTCGATTGTCATCGGCGGTAGCTACCTGAACCCGCGTGAAGCTGGCATCGGTGGTCTCATGGGCGGGAGCATCTATGCAGGTCTGCTGACGCTGGTGACCTTTGCCCTCTTCTTCAAGGTCAAGGATGTTGGCCACGAAGATATGCCGACCCTGGCAATCGTCAATGACATCCACCCGGTCCTGGGTACCGTGATGGCAATCATCATCTACGCCATGATTTTCAACACGGCCATTGGCATGTTCTACGCGCTGGGCCGCCGCCTAACACGCAATACTCCGCAGCGTTTCCGCCTGGTATTCATCGTGACGGTGCTGATTGGTTTTGGCCTAAGTTTCTTTGGGTTCAAGGCCCTGGTTGGCTCCATCTACCCGGCCCTTGGCTACGTCGGTATCGCTCTTATCGTGATTCTGTGTGGTGCGTACCTGGCTGGACGCAACAAGCTGATGGAGGAGTCGAAGCGCCGCGGTCGTATCCGGAAGCTCGCACGCCGGAAGATGCACCCGAACAAGAAGTTCACCACCGCCGATCAGAAGAAGCTCGACCGCGCTTTGGCCAACTCCAACATTTCCAACGTCGATCTTCAGGAGAGCGTCCGCGACGACATCGTCGAGGAACTGGTCAGCGACGATAATGTTGAATTCACCGAGGATGACGCCGAGCGCATCGTAGAAAAGGATAATGAGCGCCTGGAGAAACTTTCCGAAATCGAGGAAGCCTCCGATGATGACAATCCTCGCGAGACCGCGAGGGACTCCTTCCCAGGCGAGGCCACAGCCACTGCGCCGAAGAAGCTTGCCGGACAGACTAAGAATGCATTCAAGCGCGTGGCTCACCCTAAGCCGAAGAAAGAAAAGTAACTAGCGCGACTAGGCAGCTCGAAAATAGAAGGCATCGCACCGGTAGGGAAGGGCGATGCCTTCTTCGTATGTGTGCCCCAAGTGCTCGTGGAGATACCAGTGCAAGTTCGCCTCCACCTTGGCGCGTGTGGCGGGCTTGGAACGAAGCCAATAGGAACGGGTCCGTGCCAGCAACACGATGTCCTCGATGGTCAGTGTCTGCTCCCAGGCCAGGCGTACCTCATCGACTAACTCCAACTCCGGACCAACTTCAGGGTAGAAGCCGGGCCGCAACACGTCACCGGCGTGCATGATGCGGCTGAGCCGATGCACCCACGGTACGGAGACGTCCAAGGTGTTCCACACCAACATAGCCACACCATCGGTGCGTAAAACCCGCGCAAATTCTTTACTTGCAGCTGCCGTGTCCACCCAGTGCCACGTCTGCGCACATGTTGCTACATCGACGCTGTCGGACTCCAGTCTCGTGCGCTCCGCAGTACCTTCCAGGCATTCCGCCGCTGGCACATTGTGCATCAGTGCTTGCCGCATCGCGGTGGAGGGATCGAGTGCCAGCAGGGTGGCATCGCGGTAGACGTCGGCAAGCGAGGCGGTGAGCTTTCCAGTGCCGGCGCCGATATCGGCGACTACCTGTGGGCGCGGTGCAAGGCGGGTAAGCGCTTCGATGACGGTTGGAGGATATTCGGGGCGCACGCGGTGGTAGCCCGAGGCGCCGTCGGCGCTTTCCTGCAGGTCGTCGTCGAAAGTAGCGCTTGCGCGGTGGCGGTCAGCGGCATCGCGGAACGTTGGCGTATCGCGTGCTGACGTCGGTGGAATCGGTGGGTGTTCGTTAACTCCGGGCACGACTTATACCCTAGGGCACGCACGCGGGGCCATCGCTAGTAGACTCTACAAACATGACCGCTGCATACGCTGATGACTTGATGGACTTTGATGAGGTCCTCGAACGTTTTGACCCGGTAATGGGCATGGAGGTTCACGTCGAGCTCTCGACGAATACCAAGATGTTCTCCTCCTCCTCGGCGCACTTTGGTGCCGAGCCGAATAGCAACGTCGATCCCTGCAGCCTCGGCCTGCCGGGCGCGCTGCCCGTGGTTAACCGTCAGGGCGTTGAGTGGGCTATCAAGATTGGCCTCGCGCTGAACTGCGAGATTGCTGAGTCCTCCCGCTTCGCGCGCAAGAATTACTTCTACCCGGACCAGCCGAAGAACTACCAGATTTCGCAGTACGACGAGCCAATCGCCTACGACGGATATCTTGACGTTCAGCTTGACGACGGCACGGAGTTCCGTGTCGAAATCGAGCGCGCTCACATGGAAGAAGACACCGGCAAGCTGACGCACCTGGGCGGTGCCGATGGTCGTATTCACGGCGCCACGCGTTCGCTGGTGGACTGCAACCGCGCAGGTATTCCGCTGATTGAGATTGTGACTAAGCCGATTCTCGGTGCAGGGGAGCGAGCCCCAGAGGTCGCTCGTGCATACGTTTCTGCCCTGCGTGACCTGGTGAAGTCGCTCGGTGTCTCCGATGCCCGCATGGACCAGGGCTCGATGCGTGTGGACTCCAACGTTTCCCTGCGCCCAATTGGCCAGGAGGAGTTCGGTACTCGTACCGAGACTAAGAACATCAACTCCCTGAAGTCGGTTGAACAGGCTGTTCGCTACGAGATGCAGCGCCAGGCTGCTGCGATTACCAATGGCGAGGAGATCGTTCAGGAAACCCGCCACTACCAGGAGACCGACGGTACGACTTCTAAGGGTCGCCCGAAGGAGTCGCAGTCGGACTACCGCTACTTCAACGACCCGGATTTGCCACCGGTTATCGCTCCGCGTGAGTGGGTGGAGGAAATCCGCGCAACTCTGCCGGAGCTGCCGTGGGTTCGCCGCGCTCGCATCCAGGAAGAGTGGGGTCTGAAGGACGAGGAAATGCGCGACCTGGTTAACGCCGGCGCACTCGACCTGATTGTCGACACCGTTGAGGCTGGTGCCGGCCCAGCTGAGGCTCGTTCCTGGTGGGTCGCTTACCTCGCTCAGAAGGCCAACGAGGCAGGAGTGGAGCTGGCTGAGCTCGCAATTACTCCGGCACAGGTCGCCCGCGTGATTGCTCTGATTGAAGAGGGCAAGCTTACCAACAAGCTGGCCCGTAAGGCCGTCGACGGCGTGCTCGCAGGCGAGGGCGATGTTGATGAGGTCGTTGCTGCCCGTGGCCTGGAGGTCGTTCGCGACGACGGTGCTATTGAGAAGGCCGTCGACGATGCACTGGCTGCTAACCCGGACATCGTCGAGAAGTACCGAGCTGGCAACAAGAAGGTCGTCGGTGCCATCGTGGGGCAGGTCATGAAGGCCACCCGCGGCAAGGCAGACCCGGCTCAGGTCAACCAGCTGATTGCGAAGAAGCTGAGCTAGCCTCCCTGAAAGCTAATCCGGGGAACCGCCGGCGGCACCATCGCTCGGCAGTCTGACGACGCGCTCGTCGGACTCCGACGGTTGTGCCCCGGCGGTTTTGTTTGTCGTGGCACCCCAAACTTCAATACCCTGATTTGCTGCGACAGCCGCTACATACGAGATGTGGCCGAAGTCGCCGTCGACAAGCACTTCAGGGGAACCCTTGACCTCCCACGCCGCGTCGGGCCCACTTGACTTCGGACCCACCGGCATGGAGATGACCTTCTGCGCGTCTGGGATGGCAATGACCACGCGGTCACCCATCACTGCGCATCCACCGATGGAATCGTTCAGGTCCACACCGCCGAGGGGATTAATCACAGGGCCGGTGAGCTGAACCAGCTGTGGGGTGCCGTCGAGAATGGCGGTTGCCAACGGCGGCATTCCGTCCGGACCATGGCAGAACTGCTGAAACTCAATGCCTGGATCTCCCACGAGCAATTTGCGCGGGGACAGGGCGCCCGAATTTCGGTCAAAATAGATACCGAGAATGCCGGGCTCGCTGAGGTCCGGAAGTTCGCGCACATCAGCGGTGCTGCCCTCCACGAGGGTGACGCGCGCGATGGTGTCGTCGTCACGCAAAACAAAGACCTGACGGTCCTCTTCAACCGAGGGACTGGGCAGCAGTTGTTTTGCAGGGGCGCCGAGCCGTGCGACCTCACGCGGTGTCTTACCCGGTGCGACAACGGTGAGTGCACCGTCGTCGGTGGCGACGAGAGCCTCCCCAGGGCCGGTTGAGGCTAGCGCGGTGGTAAGCGGTAGGCAGGCCGCGAGAGTGACATCGTCGAGGTCGCAGGGACCTTTGTCTTTGGCTTTGCTTTCCGTGGTTGGGACCGGGGTAGAGGGCAAATCAGGGGAGGAAAACTTCGGCATGGCAATGCCTGTCGGTTCCGACTTGTCTTCAGTAAACGGTGACTCAAGCGCGCTCGAGGCACTCATGCAGCCGGAAAGAGAGACCATCCCGACGACACCAGCGGCGAGCGCAGCACGACGACGCCGCCCGCGAGCGCGAGCCTGTGCACTGCTGGTGTGGACGAGGTGGAATCCCATAGGCATACACAATACAGCCTCGTTTCCCGGCCACGCCTGCGACCAAAAGTGAGGCAGTAGATTTAATGTGGACGATGTGAGCGACTCAGAGAAGTACCCGAACGACCGCGCCCTCGAGAATGTGGAGGACGGATTCGATGACGATCTCGACGTCCCGACCTACCGCAAGCTCGCTGAGCCAATGAACGAAGAAACCAACCGTGATGACAGCGACAACACCGCAACGCAGGTTTTTCCGGGTGTGCCGGAAAAGCGCGTAGCGGAGGAGTCGGAGGCAGACCAAGAAAACCTGACTCCGGAACCTACCGCTGCATCAGAGACAGTGGCAGAGACAGAGGTCGAGCCGAGCTCGGAACCGGAGCCTGAAGTTCAGGATGAGCCGAAGAAGCGCTACGACGCCTACGCCGCTGCAGGCCGCACGGCACCTCAGGTGATTAGCCCTGCCGGTAAGCCTTCGCCGCGGGATGAACAGGCTGAAACTGAGTCAGCGCCCGCGGCTGATAAAGAGTCGGAGGTGGCCCCGGAGTCGGAGGCAACCGAAATCTTTGAGCAGCCGGCTCGTAGTGAGCGCGTTGATTCAGACGAGGATCTCAGCCAGCCGACGCAGGCCTTCTCGGCTTCTGAAGCGGCAGCAGCGTCCGCAGCGGGAGCTACTGCAAATAAGTCGGAAGCACAGCCAGTATTCGACGATGAGGCGGAGCCGACCTATGACTCTTCACGCAATTCCGCTGCTGAGACTCAGTATTTCGATGAATCGGATTTCGCTGAACCGGCTGCGTCCCGCGATACCGCTGGTGCAGCTGGCGCCGCTGGTGTTGCAGGAGCAGGCGTAGGAGCCGCCGGGGCAACTGCTGCTACGACTACCGCCGCTGCTGACGACGATGAAGACACGGACTTCTACGACGACAACGAACCGGAGTTCCGTCGCGGTACCACTGACTTCGGCCTCCTGCTGCTGCGTCTTGGATTGGGCGCGCTACTGCTGGTCCATGGTCTGACAACGCTGCTCGGCTGGGGCAACTCCGGTGGCACCACTGCGCTGGAGACACAGTTTAGCCAGAACAACTTTGCCCTCGGCCCTGTAATGGCCACTGCCATCCCAACGGTTCAGCTTATCGCGGGTGCCCTGCTTATCTTGGGTCTCGCGACACCGCTGGCCGCGGCGTTGGCGCTGGCATTGTCCGCCTACCTCAGCATGTTTGATGTGGCTACCTCTGCCAATGGTGTGAATATCGTTGGCCAGGACTCCAGTAACCTCCAACTACAGCTGTTGATGACCGCCATGGCGCTTGGCTTGCAGTTCACCGGCCCGGGCCGTATCGGCATCGATTTCGGACGCGGCTGGGCTCGTCGACCACTGGCATCGTCGTGGATCTTCGGAATTCTGTCCATCGCCGCAGCAATTGGCCTGTGGTGGCTGACGACCGGCACGCTGCCGTTTGTTGGCTAAGGCGGCTCGCAGCTGCACAAACAGTCGAGCGACCTAAACTAGGTTCTCCGTTAGGGCCGGGGTACAATGCCCCCTATGCCAAAGTCGAGACACGTACTAAAGACCACCCTCGCGGTGGTCTTTTTCATGTCTTCGATAGGCGCTACAACGTCGATTCACTCACCTTCGACAGCCGCTGCCGGCGAGCACAATGAGGTTGCAGCCTCCGTCTCGTCGGCAAGCGCCTGGCCGACTCATGAGGTGAGTCTGCCGCGCATGAACCTCAACGCCGAAGGGTTGATTGAGACTGACCCGCGCACGCAAATGGCGGTGAGCTACGAGCCGGTGGGCGTGGGGTACAGCAGCCAGGCATCGCAACGCCCGCTGCCGGCGCTATCCCTGATTAAGTTGTATATCGGTCAGTATGTGCTCGAACACGGCACTGCCGACGATGCCGAGCGCGTCGAAAAGATGATTTCGCGTTCCGACGACGATTTGGCCGCCGACTTTTACCGGAAGTACCCGGAATCGGTCGATTCCATTGCGACCGAGTACGGCCTGTTCAACACTTCCGGCGGAGAAAAGTGGGGAGTATCGAGGACCACCGCGGAAGATGTGGTGTCTTTTATTTCCCAGCTTCGTCTGAAGCATCCTAATTCTGAGGTGCTCGAGGCGATGCGACACTGGTCGCCGATTGCTGCCGATGGCTATCGACAGAATTTTGGTCTTGCCGGGCTGCCCGGCTCTGAAGGCGCGAAAATGGGCTGGTCCAACCGGCGTTCGTGGCACTCTTCCGTTGTTTTTGGCCCCGGATATGTAATGGCGGCCATTACCGAGGGCGGCAAATATGCACACACCGAGGACGTCGCTGAGGGGATTGCCGACGTCGAGTACCGGGATTTGGTGAAGCCCACGCAGAAGACTGGGCGCAAAGCCACTCTAGAAACGCCAAAGGCCCGTGCGGTAAGCACAGGCCTTTAAACGGGTTTGATCTAGCTAGTCGACAATGCGGATCGCGCCCTTATCCGCACTGGACGCCATCTTGGCGTATGCGCGCAGCGCCTTGGAGACCTTGCGCGGACGCGGCTTGTGCGGAGTAAATGGCTTATCGCGCTTGAGCTCCTCATCGCGACGAGCGGCCAGCTCCTCGTCGGACACCTGAATCTCAAGGCGTCGTTCAGCGACATCGATGTACACCGGGTCGCCGTTGCGGACGAGACCGATTGCACCGCCGGCAGCGGCCTCCGGGGAAACGTGGCCGATAGACAGTCCGGAGGAACCGCCGGAGAAGCGACCATCGGTGACCAGTGCACAGACCTTACCCAGGCCAGCGCCCTTGATGAATGCGGTCGGGTGCAGCATCTCCTGCATGCCCGGGCCGCCGGAAGGACCCTCGTAGATGACAAAGAGAACTTCGCCCGGCTGCAAGGTGCGGTTCAAGATGACCGAGACAGCCTCTTCCTGGCTCTCTACGACACGAGCGGTGCCTTCGAAGTGGAACTGATCCTCGCCGATACCCGCGGTCTTCAGGACAGCACCGTCTTCGGCGATGTTGCCGCGCAGGACACACAGACCGCCTTCCTTCGTGTAGGCGTGGTCGAAGTCGCGAATGCAACCATTTACGGAGTCCGTATCCAGGCTCTCCCAGCGGTTGGACGTGGAGAACGGCTCGGTGGTGCGGACACCGCCAGGGGCTGCGTGGAACAGCTCAATCGCCTCGTCAGTGGCCTTGCCGCCGCGAATATCCCAGTTGTCCAGGTGCTCCTCCAGAGATGGGGAGTGAACGGAGCGGACATTCATTTGCAGCAGGCCCGCGCGGCGCAGTTCGCCGAGGATGGCTGGAATACCGCCGGCGCGGTGGACGTCCTCCATGTAGTAGTCCGAGTTCGGTGCCACCTTGGACAGACAAGGCACGCGGCGGGAAATGGCGTCGATGTCAGAGAGATCGAAGTCGATCTCGCCCTCCTGTGCGGCAGCGAGAATGTGCAGCACAGTGTTGGTGGAACCGCCCATGGCAACGTCGAGCGTCATTGCGTTGACAAAGGCATCGCGGTTGGCGATGTTGCGCGGCAGCACAGACTCGTCACCATCGTGGTAGTAGCTCTTCGCCAGGTCCACAATCAGTTCACCGGCGCGGGTGAACAAATCGCGACGGGCCTGCTGAGTCGCCAGGGTAGAACCGTTGCCCGGCAGGGACAGGCCGAGGGCCTCGGTCAGGCAGTTCATCGAGTTTGCGGTGAACATACCCGAGCACGATCCGCAGGTCGGGCACGCCGAGCGCTCGATGTCGAGTAGGTTCTTGTCATCGACCTTGTCGTTCGCGGATGCAGAAATAGCCGAGATGAGGTCAGAGCCGGGCTTGACGACGCCATCGATAACAACCGAAGATCCCGATTCCATCGGCCCGCCGGAAACGAAGACCACCGGGATATTCAGACGCAGAGCCGCATTGAGCATGCCCGGCGTGATCTTGTCACAGTTGGAAATACAGACCAATGCGTCAGCGGTGTGAGCGTTGACCATGTACTCCACAGAGTCAGCAATAATCTCACGGGACGGCAGCGAGTAGAGCATGCCGTCGTGCCCCATCGCAATTCCGTCATCGACAGCAATGGTGTTGAACTCACGGGGGACACCGCCTGCTGCGGTCACAGCTTCTGCGACGATGTCGCCAACGTCCTTCAGGTGCACGTGCCCCGGAACGAACTGAGTGTAAGAGTTTGCAATTGCGATAATCGGCTTGCCGAAGTCGCTATCGGTCATGCCAGTTGCGCGCCATAGGGAACGCGCACCTGCAGCATTACGGCCGGCAGTGGTGACTTTAGAGCGAAGGGGAATCATGGGGGCTGCCCTTCCTAGATAGGGTGCAAGGTAATTAATTATCCATATTAATCACAAAAAGCCCCTAATGTCTCATTTCGTGGTCACTGGTGTCCGCATAATGAGATTTAGGGGCTTTGTGGACTGCTTATATGTTACTCGGCAGAGGCGTCACCTTTAGCCTTGGCATCAGCCTCAACCTCACTGACCTTCTTCATTACGGAGTGGCCATCGCGGTCGAAAACCTCGACCTTGTCATTTTCCGCCATACGAGCCGAAGCGATCGGATCTGGAATCAGACCGCCAGTGGCTTCCTTCAACTCCGGCAGCGAATTAAAAGAGATGGCCGGCAGGGCGATGCGCTCATCTGACTTGGTTACCGCAAAGGCGCGGCCGCCCTTGTTGAAGAAGATGCCCGCAAAATCGCTCCAGGGCACCGAACGGCGCTTGGACAATAGGTACACCGCAGTGATGCCGCGTGGCCCCACGGTGGTGCGTACTCGGAAAATCCAAAGCGTATAAATCAACGGTGCCAGGAAGGTAATGGCCAGCCACGGGGCAAAACCGGTGGCAATTACACACAGCACGAGCATGAACGCAACGATGAACAGATGCGTCTTCTGTGGGCGAAATCGCTGCGTCGCAATTTTTAGCTGTGGAGTCGAGTCAGTCATGGCCTTTGATTGTAGCGGGTGTTTCGGATTGGCTAATGCGCGGTAGGCAGTTGCGGGTTATTGCGTCCCTGCCGAGTTTGGTTCTGCGTTGTTAGTGGAGTCTGTCGACTGTGATCCGCCAGTGTTCTCGTTGTCGGTGTTGCTCTGAGTAGAGTCTGGCTCGGTGGAGGTGGCGGTCGAAGGTGCGCGGTTCTGCGTGCTCTGAGGCTGCTGTGAAGTCTCGGACGGCTGATTCTGTGATGTCTGAGTCTGCTGTGAAGTCTCGGTGGGCTGCACACTCTGTGTGGTGCTAGTCGGCTGCTTCGATGACTGCGGAGCTGACGACTCTTCCGAGTCCTCTTCCTGTGTCGTTACCCGATCGCTCCACCTGCTCGGTGCTAGCCATCCGGATGGGCCGCCCTCGGTCTCGACCGTCATGAGATTCAAAACGCCGAGGACAATTAGGGTTGCCAAGAGCATGATTGTCGAAACGCGAGCACGTCCACCTGCAGAGAGGATTCGCCGGATTTTCTGGCGCGTCGTGAGCGTCTTCCAGTCAGGGTGGCTAACCAGCTTGCGGATGGCGTTGTTGCTTCCGCTGTCCTCTTGCTCGCGTCGAGCATCATCGAGGTCAGCACCCGCATGCGGCAGGTCGGATCGCTCGTTCCCGTCTTGCTTATCGACGGTCTGAGTTTCCATCAGTTTGGTTTCTGCGGTATCCGGCTGGGCAGTAGTGTCCGCTACCGCTTCGACAACTTCGGTTGGAGCGCTGTCGCCGTCGTCAAGCTGTTGTTTTTTCTCTTGCTTAGCATCGGCCTGCCTGAGCTGTTCGATCATCGTGTCATCGCGGACATGACCGGTGATTTCTTCGGCGGGAGCAAACGGGGTCTGTTGGGCGCGCTCGCCGTAGTCATCCCACCAAGTGTCGATGACTGCGGCGCGGATGGCGCGCTCGATGAGCCATTGGTCGCCCGGTTTGCAGTCGACAATCAAGCGCATAGTGACGGTCCACGGCAGGCCCATAACCGTCGGCGGATTGAGCTCCGTGGAGGACTGCAGCTTGATCTCGGAGAGAACTGCATCCTTGACGGAGTCCAGTGCGATGGCACTCTTGGCGGCGGCGACAGTGCGCTCTTCCAGGTCCTTAATGGAGCCACCGGCGGTCATCGGTACGGGAACTTCAACAACAGCACGGGACCACTGTGAGGAGTAGTTGATACACATGCGTGCCTCGGAGTTCGGCACGATGATTTCCTCGCCGTTGAGGGTTCGGATCGTGGTGGCGCGCAATGTCATATTGACTACGTCACCTTGGACAGTGCCCGAAGGGGAGTGAAACTCTACCCAGTCTCCGATGCCGTACTGCTTCTCGGCGATGATGAACAGTCCGCCAAGGAAGTCGGCGATGACTCCCTGTGCGCCAAAACCAACAGCGGCGGAAACAACCGTCGCGGGGATAGCGGCGGCGGTCAGTGAGATTCCGAATTTCGACAGAATCGCGATGATTAAGACGAAGTATGCAATGACTTCGACGATGTAAACCACAGCGCCAATCAGTGCGCGCCGTCCCTTGGACTGCTCCTCTGAAGAGGAGATGTTTCCGTCCGCAATTGCCAGAACGAAACGTCGGATACGGGGAACAAGAATTAGCAGAATGGCCAGACATGCGATGGCAAGGCCGTTATTGGCCACCCATTGCCATGTCCGTAACAACATGTATTGCAAGAATTCCATGCCATCCACCGTAGGTCGTTCGCCTTAATATGCGCTGAGTTTAAAGGTAAAGAATTATGCATAAAGACGAGCTTTGGACTTGGGGCTTGCGGGGCTCGGGCGTGTAGGGCTCGGGTGTGCAGGCTTGGGTGTGCAGGCTTGGGTGTCCCCGGGGTCGTGGTCGGGGAGTTTCTGGGTAGAGTGATTCCCAAAGTTGGGGCGGGGTTCTCGTTGGAATCGGGTGGGTGCTCGGGGTGTGATACGGGTGGAGTGTCCAATTGGTGGGATTGACTTCTCACTATGTGGACGTTATGGTCGTATTCAACGTCACATTCGTAGCTTCTTAGCGGGAATGTGAGTTGAGTAGTTGCCCACCATGATCCAGGAGCGAAATCGTGAACGCGCACGAGCAGCACACCCCATCGCCCGCCCAATTCGCGGCTAAGGCGCGCACCAGCGCCCCCGAGCGAATTTCTGGTGCACAAGCCATTGTCCGATCCCTTGAAGAGCTTGGTGTCGAGGTAGCCTTCGGTATTCCCGGTGGTGCAGTGCTTCCGCTCTACGATCCGATTTATGACTCGGAGAAGCTTCGCCACGTCCTGGTGCGCCACGAGCAGGGTGCTGGTCACGCAGCCACCGGCTATGCGCAGGTTTCCGGCAAGGTCGGCGTGTGTATTGCCACCTCCGGTCCGGGTGCTACTAACCTGGTCACTCCACTTGCGGATGCTCAGATGGACTCGGTACCGGTCGTTGCCATCACCGGCCAGGTCGGTCGCCCGCTGCTGGGAACCGATGCGTTCCAGGAGGCTGACATTCGCGGCGTGACCATGCCGATTACGAAGCACAACTTCATGGTCACCGAGGCGGAGGACATCCCGCGCGCGCTTGCCGAGGCCTTCCATTTGGCATCCTCTGGTCGTCCGGGGCCGGTTCTGGTGGACGTCCCGAAGGACCTCCAGAACATGATGATTGACTTCACCTGGCCGCCGGAGATTAACCTGCCGGGTTACCGCCCGGTGACAACTCCGCACCAGCGTCAGATTGACGAAGCCGCTGAGATGATTGCTGCGGCAAAGCGTCCGGTGCTCTACATCGGTGGTGGCGTCATCAAAGCCGATGCTTCCAAGGAGCTGGTCGAGTTCGCCGAGCAGACTGGGGTTCCGGTCGTGACCACGCTGATGGCTCGCGGCGCATTCCCGGACTCGCACCCGCTGCACATGGGTATGCCGGGCATGCACGGCAAGGTGTCAGCCGTCGCTGCTCTGCAGAAGTCCGACCTGCTCATCACTATCGGCGCGCGTTTCGACGACCGTGTTACCGGTGATCTGAATTCCTTCGCGCCGAACGCGAAGGTAATCCACGCCGACATTGACCCGGCAGAGATTGGCAAGCTCCGCGAAGTTGATGTTCCCATCGTCGGCGATGCCCGCGAGGTCCTTGCCGCACTTAGCGAGTCCTACACCAAGCTCGGTCTTAGTCGCCCGCAGATTGCCGACTGGCTGAAGCTTCTCGACGGTCTCCGCGACGAGTTCCCCCTCGGGTGGGAAGAGCCCGCTGATGGTGCAATCGCTCCGCAGTTTGTAATTCAGACTCTGTCCGACATCGTTGGTCCAGAGGCCATCTATGCCGCTGGCGTCGGCCAGCACCAGATGTGGGCAGCGCAGTTCGTCCAGTACGAGAACCCGCGCACCTGGCTTAACTCCGGTGGTGCCGGCACGATGGGCTACTCAATCCCGGCTGCGATGGGTGCCAAGGCGGCTGCTCCAGAAAAGGAAGTCTGGGCCATCGACGGTGATGGTTGCTTCCAGATGACCAATCAAGAGCTGACCACCTGTGCAATGGAAGGTTTTCCCATCAAGGTTGCCTTGATTAACAACGGTAATCTGGGCATGGTTCGTCAGTGGCAGACGCTGTTCTACGATCAGCGCTACTCCAACACCAAGCTGCGCCCGGAGGATAACTCCTACCTGCCGGACTTCGTCCAGCTCTCCGAGGGGCTTGGCTGCGTGGCGATCCGCGTGACCAAGAAGGAAGATGTCGCGGCGGCGATTAAGAAGGCACGCGAGATTAATGACCGACCGGTGGTTATTGACTTCATTGTCGGTGAGGATGCTCAGGTGTGGCCGATGGTGGCAGCTGGCAAGTCCAATGATGAGGTCGAATACGCCCGCGGTCTGCGCCCGCTGTTCAACGATGAGAATTCAGCAGCTGAGGCCCCGGCTGACATCCACGGCACTGTTGTGGACAACGCCGAGGACGCCGCGAAGCAGCCCGACGCTAACCACCCGTCCATGAAGACCCGCTAATCGGGATCCGAAGCAACAGGAAGTGAGTCCCAAAATGGCTGAACTGCACACTCTATCCGTGTTGACCCTCGATGAGCCGGGTATTCTGGTCCGCATTGCGGGCATGTTCACCCGTCGAGGTTTCAGCATCCAGTCGATTACCTCGGGTGAAACTGAGACCGAGGGAGTCAACCGCATCACCGTCGTGGTTGAGACGGAGACGCTGCCGATCGAACAGATCACTAAGCAGCTGAACAAGCTGGTGCCCGTGCTGAAAGTGGTCCGCCAGCCCCCAGAGACCATGGTGTCGCGCGGACTGCTGATGGTGAAGGTTTCCTGCGACAACACCAATCGTCCGCAGGTAGTCGATGCCGCCAATCTCTTCCGTGCCCGTGTGGTGGACGTTTCTCAAGAGTCTGTCATCATTGAGGCGACGGGTGAGCGCTCGAAGCTTGTAGCCCTGCTGGAGGTCCTCGAGCCGTTTGGTATCCGTGAGCTCATTCAGTCCGGTACCGTCGCAATGGCACGTGGGCCGAAGCCGATGCTCCAGGCCCGCTAACAACTCAACGCTAAGATTTTTAACGAATCCGATTCGAAAAGAGGCTAACTTTAATGGCTATTGAACTGCTGTACGACGACGATGCTGATCTGTCCATCATCCAGGGACGTAAGGTCGCAATCCTGGGCTACGGTTCCCAGGGCCACGCTCACGCTCAGAACCTGCGCGAGTCCGGTGTCGAGGTTGTTATCGGTCTGCGTGAAGGTTCCAAGTCCGCTGTGAAAGCCCAGGAAGCTGGCTTCGAGGTTAAGTCCAACGCAGATGCCGCTGCATGGGCAGACGTCATTATGGTGCTGGTTCCGGACACCACCCAGGCAAAGGTTTACAGCGAGGACATCGAGCCGAACCTGAAGGACGGCGACGCGCTGTTCTTCGGCCACGGTCTGAACATCCACTTCGACCTCATCAAGCCGGCTGACAACATCACCGTCGGTATGGTTGCTCCGAAGGGCCCGGGTCACCTGGTTCGTCGTCAGTTTGTCGATGGCAAGGGCGTTCCGTGCCTGATTGCTGTTGACCAGGATCCGAAGGGCGAGGGCCGCGACCTGGCTCTGTCCTACGCTGCAGCTATCGGTGGCGCCCGCGCTGGCGTTATCCCGACCACCTTCGAGGCAGAGACTGTGACTGACCTCTTCGGTGAGCAGGCTGTTCTTTGTGGCGGCACCGAGGAACTGGTCAAGGTCGGTTTCGAAGTTCTGGTTGAAGCTGGCTACGAGCCGGAGATGGCATACTTCGAGTGCCTGCACGAGCTGAAGCTGATTGTTGACCTGATGTTCGAGGGCGGTATTGCCAACATGAACTACTCGGTCTCCGACACCGCTGAGTTCGGTGGCTACCTGTCTGGCCCGCGCGTTATTACCGCTGATACCAAGCAGCACATGCGCGAGATTCTGTCTGACATTCAGGACGGCACCTTCACCAAGCGCCTGATTGCCAACGTCGAGGGCGGCAACAAGGAGCTCGAGGACCTGCGCGCTTCCTACAACAACCACCAGATTGAAGAGGTCGGCTCCAAGCTGCGCGACCTGATGAGCTGGGTTAAGGTCGACGCTCGCGCTGAGACTGCCTAAGTTTGTTGCTTAAGCGAATCCCTCGCTTGTTCGCGAAGTAGGGCTTCATCACTGAGCTTCACCGCCGTGATGAGGCCCTTTTCGTATCTCTCTTACTAGTTTTCTTTCACTGAACCGTGTGGGGTAGACGTGTGGAATAAACGTCTGAGCTAAAAGCAACTACTGCCAAACGGGTGTAGCCCCAGTCCTATCCGGGGTTCTAATCTGGGTTGAAAGGTCTCCCTCAACAAAGACGTTCGATAGTCTAATCGTTGAAATCAAATCATTTCACGGAGGTAAATGTGCGAGTATCCGCAATGACGCGGCGCGTGACGGCAACCGTTGCCCTGACGGTCAGCCTGGCGTTGGGGTCAAGCGCCTTGGTCGCGTGTGGAAATTCCGACAGCGCTGTTTCCACGAAGAAGGTGGACGCTGAATCGACGGTGCTTAGCGACGACATCGCAGCGTCGGAAAGTCTGATCGACAGTTCGGAAGCGGTTGTCGTTTCCTCGGCTGGCTCTGCTGAGCAGCGTAGGGCGGCAGGCATCGCGGTTGCTGCTGGTCTGCCGATGCTAGTGGCTGGTTCTGCCGAAGATGCGGAAGATGACACTACTGCCAAGAGCCCGAAGAAGGATGCTCGTGGCCGTGATACTGGCGCCGATATCGCCGATGTGGAAAAAGAGATTGACCGCCTGGGCGCAAAGACAGTCCTTACTGTGGGGGCAGTTGACCTGACTGGCGAAGAGGGCCGTCAGATCATTGCCGATCCGGGTACGACCGATGGCCTTAAGGAGCTCGTCGGTACCGAGTTTAAGGTTCTCAAGGAGACGGAGTCGAAGCCGACTCGCGCTGTCGTTGAGATGGATCCGGAGAAGCCAACTGTCGTCGAGGGCGATGCAACGAAGGATGGGGCAGCCAACCAGGAGGCTCAGGATCGCGCCAGCGATGGGCAGGACGACAAGGGACAGGAGAGCGTCACCCTGCCGAAGGGATCTCCGAAGGAGGTCAAGGACAAATTGGCACTGGCCGCACCGGGTACCGGTTTGGCCTCCATTGCTACGGCCCGTGCCGCTGGCCTGAAGGTCAGTTGGTTGCCGGTGGGCGACGCGCGTGCTACCTCTGAGTCGATTTCCGCTGCTCGCGACGGCGAGTCCCTGATTGCTCTGGGTAAGGTTTTCGGCGATAAGGACAAGTTTGATCAGTCCATCGAGCTTGCCAAAGATGACAAGGTCAAGGAGCTGCCAGGTGGAGGCACACTGCTGTTCCCCGGCCGTCATCTGATTGCAACGTATGGTCACCCAGGTGTCGCTCCATTGGGCGTGATGGGCGAGGATGATCCGGAGGATGCCGTCGCACGTGCGAAGGACTACGTCAAGCAGTACGAGAAGTTCGCTGATGACCCGGTACTGCCGGCCTTCGAGATTATCGCTTCGGTCGCGCAGGCTGACCCAGGTCCACGCGGTGACTACTCCGAGCCGGCTCCGGTTGAGACTCTGAAGCCGTACGTCGAGGCAATGACCAAGGCCGGCGGCTACGTCATCATCGACCTGCAGCCGGGTAGTGCGGACTTCCTGGACCAGGCCAAGTTCTACGAAGAACTGCTGAAGATGCCAAACGTCGGTCTGGCGCTGGATCCGGAGTGGAAGATGGAACCGGGGCAGGTTCCGGCGACCCAGGTTGGTCACGTTAAGGCTGAAGAAGTCAACCGCGTTGCTGATTGGCTGGCTGAGCTGACTCGTAAGAACAACCTTCCGCAGAAGATGCTGATGCTGCACCAGTTCCAGCTACAGATGATTCGCGACCGCGAGACGCTGGATCTGTCGCACCCGGAGCTCGCATTCGTTCTGCATGCCGACGGCCATGGCACCGCGCAGGAGAAGTTTGAGACCTGGAACGTCATGCTGCAGGATTTGCAGCCGGAGATTTTCGAGGCGTGGAAGAACTTCATCGACGAGGATCAGCCGATGTTTACTCCTGAGGAGACCATGAACATCGAGCCGCGTCCGTGGTTGGTTACGTACCAGTAGGTTATAGACCAGCAGAAATAAAAATATAACGCGAAATATTTGCCGACTTGAATGTCGGGGGCAACGGCGCTTACTCCCTAAACAAAGGGTAGTAAGCGCCGTTTTGCTTAGGTAAGTCCCCCCGTGTCTCACCCCCAGAGTTTATGATGAGACGTAATGCGCGTGCACGCTTTAGTAGTTTTCTTAAGTGACACCGCACATACTGCATAAACTTTTCGAGACAAACCAGGAGATGCTTGTGAGCCAGAACGCTCGCCCCGTTGTCCTCATCGCCGACAAGCTGGCACAGTCCACTGTGGACGCATTGGGGGATTCCGTTGAGGTCCGTTGGGTAGATGGCCCGAACCGCGCTGAGCTCCTGGCTGCGGTTGGTGATGCTGACGCACTTCTCGTCCGCTCCGCTACCACCGTGGATCAGGAAGTCCTCGAGGCTGCTCCGAATCTGAAGATTGTCGGCCGCGCCGGCGTTGGCCTGGATAACGTCGACATCGATACCGCTACCAAGCGCGGCGTCATGGTTGTCAACGCTCCGACCTCTAATATTCACTCTGCATGTGAGCACGCAATCGCACTGCTGCTGGCCACCGCTCGCCAGCTGCCGGCTGCGGACGCGTCCCTGCGTGAGGGGGAGTGGAAGCGCTCTTCCTTCAAGGGTGTCGAAATCTTCGGCAAGACCGTCGGTATCGTCGGTTTCGGTCACATCGGCCAGCTGTTTGCGCAGCGTCTCGCTGCTTTCGAGACCAACATCATTGCGTACGATCCGTACGCGAACCCGGCCCGTGCTGCTCAGCTCGGTGTTGAGCTGGTTGAGCTGGAAGACCTGATGGCTCGCGCTGATTTCGTGACCATCCACCTGCCGAAGACCAAGGAAACCGCTGGCATGTTCGATGCTGAGCTCCTGGGCAAGGCCAAGAAGGGCCAGATCATCATCAACGCTGCCCGCGGCGGTCTCGTCGACGAGCAGGCGCTTGCCGACGCGATCAAGGCAGGCAACATCCGCGGTGCTGGCTTCGACGTATACGCGACCGAGCCGTGCACGGATTCCCCGCTGTTTGGTCTGCCGGAAACTGTTTGTGCTCCGCACCTGGGTGCCTCCACCGTTGAGGCTCAGGACCGTGCGGGTACCGATGTCGCTAAGTCCGTGCTGCTGGCACTGGCTGGCGAGTTCGTCCCGGATGCTGTCAACGTTTCCGGTGGCGCTGTCGGTGAAGAGGTGGCCCTGTGGCTCGAGCTGGCTCGTGAGCTGGGGCTGGTTGCTGGCGGTCTGCTCGAGGGCGCTCCGGCCGCTGTTGAGGTCACCGCTCGCGGTGAGCTGCACACTGAGGACGTTAACGTTCTGGGTATGGCAGCAATCCGTGGACTGTTCTCTCTCATGGTGGAAGAACCGGTCACTTTCGTCAACGCTCCGCGTATCGCAGAAGAGCGTGGTGTGACCTTCACTGTCGAGACCGAGCCGGAGTCCGTCTCCCACCGCTCCGTACTCGAGGTCAAGGTCATCGGTGCTGATGGCTCCACCGCTACCGTCGTTGGTGCTCTCACTGGCCTGAACCGCGTCGAGAAGATTGTCCGTATCAATGGCCGCGGCATCGACATGCGCGCTCAGGGCCGTAACCTCTTCCTGCTGTACAACGACGTTCCGGGCGCTCTGGGTCGCGTTGCTACCACCCTGGGTGAGTCCGGCATCAACATCGAGGCTGCTGCTCTGTCTCCGCAGGAAGCAGATCAGACTGCCATCCTGGTGCTGCGCGTTTCCAAGGAGGTTCCGGAGGAGCTCGTCGGAAAGATTACCGAGGAGATCTCCGCTACCCACGCTCTGCAGCTCGAGCTGGACTAGTTCTGAGCGCCTAGGCGTTTTAGAGCTAGTCTCTAGCGCAGCTTCTACTGCATGAAAAAATCCCCTCCGCATGGAGGGGATTTTTGTTTCCCAGCTGATCTATGCAGCCGTAGCCCTACTGCCTAGCCCTTCATCGAGCCCTTCTCAATCATGTTGACGTGGAAGTCGAAGGCAGTACGCAGGTCGTGCGGGGTAGACATGCCCGGAGCGGTCTTCAGCGCGCGCTCGTAGTACTCCTCCAACAGTGGCTGGTACTCCGGGTGTGCAACGGAAATCATCTTCGCCACGCGGTCACGCGGTGCCAGGCCACGCAGGTCAGCGAATCCACGCTCGGTGATGATGACCATGGCGTCGTGCTCGGTGTGGTCAATGTGCGAAGCGAACGGAACGATAGTCGAAATCGCACCGTCCTTCGCCAGCGACGGCGAGATGAACGAGGAAACGAAGGCGTTACGGGTGAAGTCACCGGAACCACCGATGCCGTTCATCATGCGGCTGCCGTTGATGTGGGTGGAGTTGACGTTGCCGTAGATGTCGGCCTCAATCATGCCGTTGGTGGCGATTAGGCCGACGCGACGGACAACCTCCGGGTGGTTAGAAATCTGCTGCGGGCGCAGAATGATGTTCTCGCGGTAGCGAGCAGCCTCGTTGTTCATACGCTCGGCCGCTTCCGGAGACAGGGAGAAGGAGGTAGCCGAAGCGACGGTCATCTTACCTGCGTCAATCAGGTCGATCATGCCGTCCTGAATAACCTCGGTGTAGGCCTTGATGTTCTCAAACTTGGAGTCCAACAGACCCGCCATCACGGCGTTCGGAACGTTACCGACGCCCGACTGCATGATGTACTGGTCGTAAGCCAGGCGACCCGCGCGAACTTCGCCCTCGAGGAAGTCGAGGAAATGGCCGGCAATAGCCTTCGAGGTCTCATCCAACGGCTTGAACGGGGAGTTGCGGTCCGGCGCGTTGGTCTCGACAACTGCGACAACCTTGTCCAGGTTGATGTCGATGTAAGGGGTACCAATGCGGTCACCCGGGGCGTTGATCGGCACCGGCGTGCGGTTAGGCAGGTGCTGAATGCGGTAGATGTCGTGCATGCCCTCGAGTTCCTCGGACTGCCACGAGTTGACCTCGATGATGATCTTGTCAGCGTTGTCCATCCACTCGACGTTGTTGCCAACGCTTGACGACGGAACGAGGTGTCCATCTTCCGTAATACGAGTGACCTCAACAATTGCGGCGTCAATCGGCAGGAAGCCCTGCTCGATGTACAGCGCGGAGTGGGAGAGGTGGATGTCCTGGTACTTCGCCTTGCCGGAGTTGATGGACTTACGCAGTGCCGGATCGCCCTGGTACGGCATGCGGTAGCGAATGATGTCAGCTTCTGCCATCACGCCGTCACAGTCTGGGGCAGTGGAAGCGCCTGTGTAGATGTCGACAGCGAACTCTTCACCCTTGGCGTGAAGTTCCTTGCCACGGTTTGCCAGCGCAGTCGGCAGGGCCTTCGGGTAGCCAGCACCGGTGAAGCCAGAGATGCCGAGGGCATCACCATGATTGATAAACTGTGCAGCCTCGTCGGCGGTCATTACCTTGCCGCGCAAACCGGCATGTGCGATGCGATCAGACATGTCATCTCCTAGATAGACTGTTCGACTTTAGTTTTGTCGCCTAACCTAGCATGCGCTAACAGTGTGTTGCCACACCCGCAGGTTGAGAAGTGATTTATGACACTCTGATCGCTTCAGCGGGTCGTTTATCGGCGCTCTTCCAGGGGCTTTGTTACAGCAATTCCCGCACTTCTTCGTCAGTCAGCATGGCATCCTCGAATGCCTGCAGTGTGGCCTCTGGGTTAAATTTCACACCGATGAGTACGACCTCATTGGATGGTGGGACATCGGTCTGCGCCCACATGACGGCAGGGGTGATTTTCAGGTTCGGCCCCGCCTGACTCCACACGTGGGCGACTTCGAGGCGGTCGGAAATCCAGCAGTGCCCCTTGGATCGTACGAGCCCCTTTGTGCCGCGGAGAGCCTTAATCAGTCGTTCGCGGTCGAAGGGGCGGTTGCCTCGGAAAACAACCGAAGAAATGCCGTATTCTTCAGTCTCCGGCGTGTGGGGATTCGCAAGTTCTTCTGCATATCCGTGGAAAGTGGCCGCGGTACCTTCGTCGTAAAGCGATGCGTCGAGAATGGCAGAGGTGGCGATTTCGCCGTTAGTCACGCGGACGATGCGTGCGCGGGGGTTCATTGCGCGGATAGTTTCCTCGGTACCGCCGGTGAGCTTTTCGCCGGCGAGGTCGGATTTGGTGATGAGGATGAGATCGGCGAATTCCACCTGGTCGACGAGGAGGTCGGCGACCGTGCGTTCGTCGTCAGGCAGCGCGCGACCCTGGCGGAGACTGTCGAGGAATGTAGAGGCGTCGACGAGCGTGACCATCGTGTCGATGGGGGCGATGTCGGCGAGGCGACGGCCGTCGTCGAATTCCCACTCGAAGGTAGCGGCGACTGGCATGGGCTCGGAGATGCCGGTGGATTCGATGACGATGTGCTCGAACTTGCCGCTGCGCGCGAGCTTGCCGACGTTTTCAACGAGGTCATCTCGCAGCGTGCAGCAGATGCAGCCGTTGGACATTTCGATGAAACGGTCCTCGCCGCGCTCGAGATATGTGCCCTGCTCGATGAGGGCGGCGTCGACGTTGACTTCCGAGAAGTCGTTGACGATGACCGCGATTTTGCGCCCCTGTGAGTTTGCCAGGAGGTTGTTCAGGAGGGTGGTCTTGCCGGCGCCCAGGAATCCGGACAGGACGGTGACGGGAGTGGTCTGTGTGGTGCTATCAGAAAATTCGGTAGAAGTCACCCGACAAGATTAGCGTACTGAAAATGATTATCAATAACTACTGCGCGAATTGGGCTATGTGAGGGGTTGTAAATGTGTCGCATGGCTGATTGTCGACCAGTTGTGACGTAGGGCATAAAACGGTGTTGTAGTCGGCTTTAGTGACGTATGGAATGTGCCTAAAATGGGGGCGCTTTCGGGCATCTGAATGAAAGGCGCTAACCGCTTCGTTGATAGGGTTGGGGGTGTGCTTTGGTGTTCGAAGTGCTACCCCCGATAGTCGCGTTGGGGGATATAGAAAGGTGAATTCATGTCAGATCGTATTGCCCATGCTGGTCTCAAATCCAAGGTGATGACCGCGCAGGAGGCGGCGCAGTTCATCAACCACGGAGACATGGTGGGCTTTGCCGGATTTACCGGTGCTGGCTACCCGAAGGTTGTCCCGCCGGCTCTCGCTGAGCGTATGGAGGCCGCTCACGAGCGTGGCGACGAGTTTAAGATTAAGGTCTTGACCGGCGCGTCTACCGCTCCGGAACTTGATGGTGCGCTGGCGAAGGCCAATGGTGTTGAGTGGCGTATGCCGTACCAGTCCGACCCGGGAATGCGTAACCGTATTAATGCAGGCGATGCCTTCTATAGTGATATTCACCTGTCGCACTCTGGCCCGATGACTGAGCAGGGCTTCTTTGGCCCGGTCAATGTTGCCGTGGTCGAAGCTGTTCGCATTAAGGCCGATGGCTCCCTGATTCTTTCCTCTTCGGTTGGTAACAGCATTTCTTACCTCAATGCTGCAGAGAAGATCATTATTGAGGTCAACTCCTGGCAGTCCGAGGATCTCGAGGGTATGCACGACATCTACAGTGTCGGCCTGCCTCCGAACCGTAAGGAGATTCCGATTGTGAACCCGGGGGACCGCATCGGTACTCCGGATGTTCAGATCGATGTCGATAAGGTTGTCGCTGTCGTCGAGACGAACGCCGAGGACCGTAACTCGCCGTTCAAGTCGCTGGACGATGACTCTAAGGCCATTGCCGGCTACCTGCTCGACTTCCTCGATGGGGAGGTCAAGGCCGGTCGTCTGCCGGAGAACCTGCTGCCGATGCAGTCGGGTGTCGGTAACATTCCGAACGCCGTTCTCGCAGGTCTGCTCGACTCCAAGTATGAGAACCTGACCTCTTTTACTGAGGTTATCCAGGACGGCATGGTCGATCTGATGGATGCTGGCAAGCTGACCGTGGCTTCCGGTACTGCATTCTCGCTGTCTCCTGAATATGCAGCTCGTATGAACGAGAATGCCGCTGACTACCGTGAGAAGATCGTTCTGCGTCCGCAGGACATCTCCAATAACCCGGGTCTGGTCCGCCGCATGGGGCTGATTACCACCAACGGCATGATTGAGGCTGACATCTACGGCAACGTCAACTCCACCCACGTAGCTGGTTCGCGCATGATGAACGGCATTGGTGGTTCCGGTGACTTCACCCGTAACGCCTATATCTCCACCTTCGTGTCGCCGTCGCTGGCGAAGAATGGCGATATTTCCGCAATCGTGCCGATGGTCTCTCATGTTGACCACACTGAGCATGACGTGATGGTCATCATCACTGAGCAGGGCCTGGCTGACCTCCGTGGGCTGGCGCCGCGTCAGCGTTCCCGTGTTGTCATTGAGAAGTGTGCGCACCCGATGTACAAGGAGGCGCTGCTCGAATACGTTGAGCGTGCTGAGAGGGCCACCCCGTACCTGCATACTCCGCATGACCTGGGTACTTCTTATGACTTCCACCGTCGTTTCCTCGAAAACGGTTCCATGAAGCCGGTCGACTAGGTTTCTAGTGCGGTTCCCGCTTTACGACGAAGTTTGCGTCGTAGGGCGGGATTTTCTTTCGGCTTTAGTTCGAAATAGTGTTCGAATAATGTGGAGATTTTTGGGGTGCGCAGCGGTTTGAATCCGGGGTGGGGGATATGGTGTGGGCGAATTGATAAAGAACTGTTCGTTAGGGGACCTCGTTAGGGAGGGGACAGTGCAATGTCAGAGTTGGAATCGTGTGGGGAATTTCGGTTCAGCCATGAGGTGAGGGCTCATTCGCTCGCTGAAGTGATGCGCGAGATTAATCGTCTGCAGATGGTTATCGCTCAGCGGGTCGCACCACCAGATGATGGCGATGTCGAAGCTCATTTGGCTTATTGGTCGGTGGTGCTTGGAATCTCACGCGCCGAAGTGAACAAATATATGGAAATTGGCTACATGCTTGGACGTATGCCGCAACTAGCGGAAATGTGTCAGGAGCGCGGGCATTTGTCGATGAGGCATTTAGCAATGCTTGGTAAACATACCCGACCTGTAGCCGATGACAAGGTTGACGCAGTGGAGTCGGGTCTCGTGGACGTCGTTAAGCCTAGGCGCGACGGGGAGGCACTCCGTGGCGTGCGTGCGATGGCAACGCGGGTGCAGCGAGTGATTGGTGAGTGTGCTCCGGAAGTGCGGCCACGTGATGTGGATGTCGCTGGGTTGCAGGCTGATAGGGTCCTGGCCCGGAATGTGGAGGCGACCGTAGATGCTGCAATTGATGCGGCGGCATACCAGGTCGAGGCGGATGGAGAGTCGGCGGATAATCCCGTGGAGTCGGAGGAGGTACGGGAGGTTCAAGCTGCGGCTCTCGACTACTTCGGCGATCGTATGACGGCTAAGGAGTTTATCGCAGTTGATGAACATGGTGACGCTGGAGTTACGACACTGACTACTGTCCTCGAGCGGCATCATGCAGTGGAAGCCCTTGCAATTATCGACGCAGTGGCTAAGAAGATGAAAGTGAGTCGCGCGGCAGCTTTCATGCATGCGTTACGCGGTACTTGTGAGGTGGAGGTGAATCTGGAACTCTTCCGAGTGCTCTCTCCCGGGGAGGATGGCGAACCGGAAAACACTCCAGTGTGGCTCGCTGGCGCAGGTTGGCTTTCTTCGCTGGTGGCCGAGTCTTGGCTGAAGCGGGTATCGACATTGCGGGTGCTGGGGGATAGTGCGGTTGAGGGGTATCGGCCCTCCGAGTCTCAGCGTGCATTCGTGCGTGCCCGTGACGGTGTGTGTAGTTTTCCTGGATGCGATGTCCCCGCGGAAAAGTGCGATATCGACCATATTGTGGAATTTGATCACAGCCTTTCCGGTGGTGAGCGGCAAAAGGAAGGGGTCACGCACACAGATAATCTCCATTGTCTCTGTCGAAGGCACCACAACCTCAAAACTGCCGGTATGTGGCGAGTTGTTCGAGGTGATGATGGGATCGAAGCTTGGACGTTCCTCTCTTGTGATGAAGGGCCGTTTGCGCAGTCGGAAAAAGAGCACACTGGGCATGGTCGTTACACCTTTGCCTCGCAGACTGAAAAGAAGACCGCTGCGCTGGCTGAGCACAATGAGAAACGTCGCAAATTGCATGACAATCTCCGCGGCCTAGTGGATAAGGTGCGGCGGGATATGGAAAAGGAGAGAGCAGTAGGCGGGGTGGATTGTGAAAACGATGGAGATGGTAAAAATCGCGCAGACAGTGACGGGGGTGAGCGCTAGGTTCTGCTACACTCATTTGTGTCCATATAGTGAGAAGGGTATCTCAAAAAATGACTGAGGCAGGAAAGCTGAAGATCGCCGTCATCCCGGGTGATGGCATCGGCACGGAAGTTACGGCAGAGGCACTGAAGGTGCTCAAGGCTGCTATCGGCGAGTTCGACACCACCGAGTACGACCTCGGCTCGCGTCGCTACTTGCGCAATGGCGAACTGCTTACCGACGCCGATCTCGACTCCCTGCGTGAGCACGACGCTATTCTGCTCGGTGCTATCGGTGACCCGGCGAACGTTCCTCCGGGTGTTCTCGAGCGCGGCCTGTTGCTGAAGATGCGCTTCGCGCTGGATCACCACGTCAACCTGCGTCCTTCCAAGCTCTTCCCGGGTGTCGAGTCACCGCTGAAGAACCCGGGCGAAATTGATTTCGTGGTCGTCCGCGAGGGAACCGAAGGTGCTTACACCGGTAACGGCGGTGCGATTCGCGTCGGCACGCCACACGAGGTTGCCAACGAGACCTCCGTCAATACCCGCTTCGGTGCTGAGCGCGTTGTTCGCTACGCCTTCGAGCTGGCTATGACCCGTCGTAAGAAGCTGACCCTTGTCCACAAGACCAATGTGTTGGTGCACGGTGGCGGTATGTGGCAGCGCACGGTCGATGAGGTCGCTAAGGAATACCCAGAGGTAGATGTCGATTACTCGCACATCGACGCTGCGACGATCTACCTCGTCACTAATCCTTCGCGTTTCGACGTCATCGTCACCGACAACCTCTTCGGCGACATCATTACTGATGAGGCTGGTGCAGTGTCGGGCGGTATCGGCCTGGCGGCGTCCGGCAACATTGACGCCTCTAATACCAACCCGTCCATGTTTGAGCCCGTTCACGGCTCCGCTCCCGACATTGCTGGCAAGGGGATCGCTGACCCGACCGCAGCCATTCTGTCGGGTGCCATGATGCTGCGCCACCTGGGTCGTGAGGAAGACGCTCAGCGCATCGAGGCTGCTGTGGAAGCTGACATGGCTACTCGCGGTAGTGGCCCGATCAAGACCGCTGAGGTTGGCGACCGCATTGCTGCTGCTTTGAAGTAGCGCAGTAAAAAATAGGGGGGGGGAGAGGGCTAGGCAATCACAGTTTTGCCATCGACGGTAGTGATGTGAGTCTTACCGTCGGCGGTGTGCTCGATGAAGTCCGACGCATGTCCGACCTGGCGAAGTACATCGATGATGGTGTCAAGGGGGTATGGGGATGAGCTTCCTGCGCCGTTATCGGAATCATCCCCTCCCAGTCCTGCCACTAGCGCATCCCTCGTAATCTCCGCATGTCCCAGGTGCTGAGCCGCCTCGTGGAAGACATGCACAATCACGCCTTCGATGCTGCCGCACCACCAACGGTCCTTATCGGTAGGAATAACAGCAGGAGCACCAGCGCGGTCCACGCCTTGCAACTCCACCAGCGCGGATTCAATGGCCGCGCGGTCACGGTGGTAAATCTCCAGCCCTTCCGAAACACTGCAATGAGCAGAAAACTCCCCATCGCGATCACGGACATAATCACGCCCAAGGCAGACGCGCTCGAGCCAGTACCTCGCGGATCCGGTCACATGTCGTAACAGCACGGCCAGGGAGTTAATGGCTGGGATGGGGAGGGTTGCGTTGAAGGTGTCGTCGTCAAGCGTCGCGACGAGTGCCGCGAGCTTGTCCATCCTGCCGAGGATGTGGGCGTCGAGCGGCCATTCGGGATTTATTGAAGCGCTGTGTGTGGAATTGGTCATAAGGTCGAGTATTCCCGCAAATCAGTCCTATTGGGAGCAAAAATAGGGGATAATTGACCCCATGACCGTCGAGCTTGCGGAAATCGCAGACTTCCTCAGCCATACTCGCCCCTTTTCGGACCTCAACGATGAAGAGCGCGCGACTATCCCACCGCTTTTGACCATGCGCTATGCCCGTCGTGGAACGGAGATTATCCGGGCGGGTGCGGATAACAACAGCTGTTTCATTATTCGCTCCGGCATGGTGGATCTCTTTGACCCAGCTGGCACGCTGTTGGACAGGCGAGATGTGGGAGATCATTTCGGCTATTCGACGCTGCTGAGCAGTGACCCTTCGCTATACACGATGACGGCAGTGGAGGACTGCGTATTCCTAGTGATCTCCAAGGAGGTTTTTGACCAGCTCAATGAGCAGTTCGTAGAGGTCCGGCGCTATTACGGCGGTGAGAACGCGCGCATTCGCGCAGTGGCATCGAAGCTGCGGAGTACTGCGGCATCGGAGTCATTGCGCACACGGGTTGCGGATCTGATGGAAACATCGCTGGTGACCTGCAGTGCTGATGCGACAGTACAAGAGGCGGCGCAGATTATGACGGAGCGGAATGTCTCCAGTTTGCTCGTAATGGAGTCTGCAGGCGCCAACCAGAGCCCGCTCGTCGGCATCATCACTGACCGTGACCTCCGTCGTCGAGTGCTGGCAGAGGCGAAGCCCGCGGCGACGCTTGTAAGCGAAGTGATGACCGGGAACCCGGAAACCATCAGTCCCGACCTGCTGGTTTTTGAGGCCATGCTGCTGATGGCTGAGCGCGGTTACCATCATCTGCCGGTGCACGACGGGACGAGAGTGGTCGGCATGATTGTCATTGGTGACCTGCTGCGCAGTCTGCACACCGATCCCGTGTACGCGACGGCGACGCTGGCGCGGAAGAGCGATATCTCGGAGATTGCGGAGATTGCTCAGAACGCGCGGCGGATTGTCGGCCGGTTTATTGACCGAGGTGATTCGGGGGAGGAGGTCGCCAAGCTGCTGACTGCCGTGGCCGATGCTGTCACCCGACGCCTGGTTGCGCTGGCGGAGGAAAAGCTTGGGCCGCCACCAGTCAGCTACGCCTTTGCGGTACTGGGTTCGCATGGGCGCGGGGAGATGGGGCTCGCGTCCGATCAGGACAATGCGCTTGTTCTCGCCGACGACTACGACGCCGACGCTCATGCTGACTATTTCGCCGCGCTTAGCGACGAGATTTGCACCAACCTCGACCGAGTCGGTTATCCGCTCTGTCCAGGGGACATGATGGCCAGCAATCCTGCGTGGAGGATGACCAAGTCGCAGTGGCTGCGCACGTTCCACGGGTGGATTACCGCACCGGAGGCGGAGGCGCTGTTACATGCACAGACCTTCTTCGACATGCGAGCGGTAGCGGGCGATGTGCAACTGGTAGAGGAATTGCGCGCGGCCTACCTACCGCTGGCCCAGGGGTCGCAGCGCCTGCACGCGCACTTGGCCAAGCTCTCGGCCTGGCGGGAGCCGCCGCTCGGCTTCTTCCGTGGCCTGGTGCTGGAGAAGGGCGGCGAGCACGCAGAGACCCTGGACATCAAGAAGGGGGGAACTGCTGCTGTGGTGCAGATGGCGCGCCTATTTACTGTGGCGGCCGGGCTGCCGCAGCTGTCCACGCGTGAACGCTTGGCGGCGAGTGCGGGTGCCGGAAGCGTGAGCCGTCAGGGTGCGCAGGATCTGGCGGATGCGTTCGAGTTCCTGTGCACGGTGCAGCTTCATCACCAGCAGGCCCAGTTCAACGCTGGCGAGCAGCCGAATAACCACATCTACCCGAAGCGTCTCTCCAGCCTGGAACGCGAGCACCTGCGCGATGCGTTTGGTGTTATCCGCAAGTTGCAGCAGAGCCTCGGGGCGAAGTATCCCATCCGGGCGATGTCGTGAGCGCGCAATGTTGAAGTTTTTCAAACCCCGCAAGAAACTCTTGGACGCACCTATCCGCGACAATGCTTGGCTCGCGGTCGATGTGGAAACCACCGGTCTGGATCCCTCCAAAGATCAGTTGCTTTCCATCGGTTGGGTTGCCGTCGAAGGCCGCGACATCGTGCTGGAAGAGTCGGGTCACCTTCTCATTCGCCCAGAGCGCGAGGAGGTGAGCGTCGGCGAGTCGGCGACGGTGCATGGGCTTACCGACGACATGGTCGCAACCGGGGTAGAGGCAGAGGTGGCCGTCGGCAAGCTGTTAGAAGCTCTACGGGGACGGAAGCTGCTGGCGCACTACGCGCGGATGGAAGTTGGTTTCCTAGATCCGTTGTGCCGGAAGTACTTCGATGCGCGTTTTGATGTGCCGGTGGCGGACACTATGACACGTGAGTACGACGCGATTCTGCGGGCCAACCGTGAGCCGGTCCGTGATGAGCTGCGGTTGTGGTCACTGTGCGACAAGTACGGCATTCCCCGTTTTAAGGCCCATCACGCGTTCAACGATGCGCTGGCCTGTGCGCTGGTGTGGCTTGCGCAGGAATCCCGCGGAGTTTAGAGCGCAGAGTATAGAGAGTGGGGGTCGTTGCATAATTATCGCAATGTGACGTGTACCCTATTTTTATGCGTATTGCTCGAATCGCCCACCCAGAGGGCATGTGCTTCGCGCTCGTTGAGGGCGAAGGCAGTGAAGTTACTTTGCACGAAATCGAAGGGCACCCTTTCGGTCAGCTGAATAAGACTGGCCGTTCCTGGCCGCTTGCCGACGTACGTCTGCTCGCCCCAATGCTGCCGTCGAAGGTCATCGCTATTGGTCGTAACTACGCTGACCACGTCGCCGAGGTGTTCAAGAAGTCGGCAGAATCGCTGCCGCCGACGATGTTCATTAAGCCGCCGACGGCCGTCATTGGCCCGGAAGCGCCGATTCGCATTCCGGATTTCGCCACCAACGTCGAGTTTGAGGGCGAGCTGGCACTGGTTATTGGTAAGCCGTGCAAGAACGTCAAGAAGGAAAACGCTCACGATGTGATCTTCGGATACACCATCGTCAATGATGTTTCTTCCCGTGACCTGCAGTTTGCCGATGGTCAGTGGGCGCGCGCAAAGGGCATCGATACCTTCTGCCCGCTTGGTCCGTGGATCCAGACGGAGCTGGACTACAACGAGCTGCCGATCAAGGCGCACCTGACTCACGAGGGTGTTACCGAGACCAAGCAGGATTCCAACTCCAACCAGATGATTATGTCCATCCCGGAGATTATCGAGTTCATCACTGCCTCGATTACGCTGCTGCCGGGTGATGTCATCTGCACCGGCTCCCCGGCCGGTACCGCTGCGATGTTCCCGGGTGACCGCATCGAGATTGAGATCCCGGGTATCGGCAAGCTGGCCAACCCTGTGGAGCGGGCTTAAGCTGCCAGGGCTTAAGCTGCTAGGGCCTATGCGCCCTGGCTTAAGCGCCCTTAACTCCAAAAGCGCGGAGTACAGTGCCCATCTTGGCGCTGGTCTCCGTGACTTCTTCTTCTGGGTCGGAGTGCGACACAATGCCGCCTCCGGCCCATAGTCGTGCCACGGACCCCTCAGTGTCGATTTCGGCACAGCGAATGGAGACCACGAACTCACCGTCGCCATTCTCATCGCACCAGCCGACAGCGCCCGAGTAGAAGCCGCGGTTGGTCTCTACGGCCTGAATAACGCCGAAGGCGGATTCCGTCGGCGTGCCACAAATGGCTGGTGTCGGGTGCACCACCAGCGCCAAATCCAGCGCGGACAGCGACGGATCCTTCAACCGACCGCGGATATGCGTGGCCAAGTGCCACATCTCGGCGGTGCTCATCAGCTCGGGGCTGTCCGGAACATCCAGCGAACTGCACAGTGGCGCCAAGTTGTCGGCGATGTCGTCGACGACGAAGGCATGCTCGTCTAGGTTCTTGCGCGAGTCCGCTAAACGACGGGCCGACGCCCGGTCCACCTCTTCATTCCGGGACCTCGGCAGCGACCCGGCCAAGGGAAACGCCTCAACGATGTCGCCCGTACGGCGGACCAGCATCTCCGGGGAGGAACCGATGAGCAACTTGCCCTCATAATCGGAACCGGCGGGGGAGAGATCCACGACAAAGCCATCGCGGTTGGGGGATCCGTCGATCAGCCGCGATGCGAGTAGGAGCGGGTCAATCGGGGGATCGATTTCGAGTTCCACGGCGCGCGCGAGCACGACCTTTTCCAGCGCCGAGTACTCGATTGTGCGGATGGCTGCGGCGATGCGCTCAGCGTGCTCGTCGAGCGGGGGATCGTAAGCGACGATGTTGGCGTGGGGCTTCGGTGCGTTCCAACGGTAGTGCGCGGGTGGCTCCAGCGGCTGCGAGGAGCGGATGACTTCCCGGGGAACGGTCAGGGCGGCGGGCTTGTCCAAGTCGAAGGGCAATGCGCCGACTACCATCTTGTGAATGCCCGAGTGCAGTCCCTCGGCCGCGAGCCAGGGGTCGGAAAGCTGCTCTTCAATACCTTGCGTGCGGATGGAGCCGTGTGCCCGGGAGAGCAAAAAGTCCGGAGCGGTGGTCGGGCGGGACGTATCCCAGCGCGTCGAACGCTTCGGAGTCGCTGCAGGGTCGTTCGACGGGTGAGAATTCTCCTGCTTCTCTTCTTCGTTTCCGCCGCCCAGAGAGGGGTGGTTTTCCATGGACATAGCCCTAACCCGCCTCCTCAATCTAAACCCAGTTGTGCTCCAGTTTAAGGGGCAGGCTAACCCCTACCCAAAAAGGGCATACCCGCAGCGGTAATCGTCAGCTGATCGATGACTGCACTCGCCGGCAGATTCGCGGCGTAGAGGAAGGTCTCCGCAGCCTGCGTGGCATCGAACATTGGCTCGCTGCCTGTGAACGTCCCCAATAGGTCAGTCTGCGCATTGCCAATGTCAATGCGCGTTGCCGTAATGCCATACTCGCGTCCGTCCAGGGCAAGCACATGGGTCATTCCGGCAAGCGCGCTTTTCGACGTCGCGTACGCCGCCGTATGGGCTCTCGGTACCTGCGCCGCGATAGAACAGTTGACCAGGATTCGGCCGCCTGCTTGGTCCGCCTTCCCATCACGCCCCGCTTTCATCCGCGCGAACGCCTCGCGTGCGCATAGGTACGAGCCGACCACATTCGTATCGATGACCGCCCGGAAGTCCTCAATGTCGGTCTCTCCGAACTCTGCGGGCGTGCCGGGCAGCCCCGCATTGAGCACCGCAACATCAATGGTTCCCGTAGCTACCTGCGCGTCCTCAAACATCGCACGGACCTGCTCGGGGTCGGTGATGTCACACCTGGAGAAGGTGATGTTGTCCGCTTCGGCGGCAACGGCCTCGAGCGCGTCGATACGCCTGCCGCAGATATGCACGTGCCAGCCATCGGAGGCGAAAGCCAGAGCAATTTCGCGACCAATGCCCGCGCCGCCACCAGTTACTACTACCGTTTTGGTCATGAGCACTATTATTAACTGTTCTACGGTCTACGCACACATGTCCCCGCACGACGCCGTCAACGCCGCGCGTGACGACGGCTACGCGGCCGTGGAATTCTGGTGGCCTTTTGACCTCGCAGTGCCCGCACCCGATGAGGTTTCCGCTTTTTGTGACCTCTTTGACGACAGCCTCGGTCTTTATGCCATGAATCTGTGGGGAGGGGACATGGCAGCGGGGCAGCGAGGAGTGCTCGATACGGATGGGCTGCCCGCGGGGCATCTGGAGGCAGTGAGCCAGATTGCGCGGGCCACTGGGCTGAAATGCTCGAACGTGCTGCTGGGGCGCTCGGGGGAGCTAACGAACTTGCAGGTGCAAAGACTGACTGAGATTACTGCCCAGCTGGAGCTCAGCGGGGTTCGCGCATTGATTGAGCCACTGTCCGGGATGAGCGATTATCCCATTACAGATCCCTGGCAAGCCGACGAGCTAGCGCAACAGACTGGTGCTGGTGTGCTCGCGGACTTTTACCATTTTGCAGCTAATGGCGTCGACGTGGATGCTTGGCTCGCTGATGTGGAGACCGGAAGAGTGAGCCTGCCGGCGCACGTCCAGATTGCCGATTTCCCAGGCCGCGGCGCGCCGGGCACCGGTGAGGCACCACTGCGCAGCTGGGTTGAGCGGCTGCGCGCCGCCGGATACGCCGGCGAAGTGGCCGGGGAGTGGGCTCTGTAACCCTATGCAAACCCTATGCATGCCTGCAGGTGGGAGGGCGGGTATCGTGGGAAAGCATGTCAGATGTTCGCGTACGCTTTTGCCCGTCGCCAACCGGTACCCCGCACGTTGGCCTCATCCGCACTGCCCTGTTCAACTGGGCATATGCCCGTCACACTGGTGGCAAGCTGGTCTTCCGCATCGAAGATACCGATGCCGCTCGCGACTCCGAAGAGTCCTATCAGGCAATCATCGAGGCCCTGAATTGGCTCGGTATTGACTGGGACGAGGGCATCGATGTCGGCGGTCCGCACGGCCCGTACCGCCAGTCGCAGCGCAAGGACATCTACGCCGATGTATTGCAGCGCCTCATCGACGCCGGTGAAGCCTACGAGGCCTTTTCCACCGCTGAAGAGGTTGAGGAGCGCCACAAGGCTGCCGGTCGTGACCCGAAGCTGGGCTACGACAACTATGACCGCAACCTCACCGAGGAGCAGAAGGAAGCCTTCCGCGCAGAGGGCCGTAAGCCGGTGATTCGCCTGCGCATGCCGGACGAGGACATTGTCTTCGACGACCTCGTGCGCGGTCGTATCGAGTTCAAGGCCGGCCTGGTTCCGGACTTCGTCATTGCTCGCTCCAACGGTGAACCGCTCTACACCCTGGTTAACCCGGTCGATGACGCCCTGATGGAGATCACTCACGTCCTGCGTGGTGAGGACCTGCTGCCATCGACCCCGCGCCAGATCGCTCTCTACGAGTCGCTGAAGCGCATCGGTGTCGCCAAGTTCACCCCGGAGTTCGGTCACCTGCCGTTCGTTATGGGCGAGGGTAATAAGAAGCTGTCCAAGCGTGACCCGCAGTCCAATCTCTTCATCCACCGCGATAACGGTTTCATCCGCGAGGGTCTGCTGAACTACCTGGCACTGCTGGGGTGGTCTATGGACGGCGACCAGGACATCTTCACGATGGACGAGATGGTCAAGGCCTTCGATATCCACGATGTGCTGTCCAACCCGGCTCGCTTCGATCAGAAGAAGGCCGACGCTATCAACGCGGACCACATCCGCATGCTCGATCCGAACGACTTCGAGCAGCGTCTGCGCACGTACCTGGAAAGCCACTTTGACTTCCCGGCCGACTACCCGGCGGATAAGTTCGCTTTCCTGGCAACGCTGCTGCAGACCCGTGTGAAGACGCTTTCCGACGCCTGGGACCTCTCGAAGTTCCTAGTTGTGGAAGAGGACGAGTTCACCTTCGATGAGCGCTCGGCACGCCGTAACTTCAAGGAAGACGCCGTCGCTGTCCTGGAGGCCACCATTGCAGCTGTGGAGCCGCTCAGCGAAGAGGACTTCGTCACCGAGAAGCTTGAAGCTGCACTTCAGAAGGCCCTCATCGAGGACCTGGAGCTGAAGCCACGCAAGGCCTTCGGCCCGGTGCGCGTGGCTGTAACTGGTGCTCAGGTATCGCCGCCGCTGTTCGAGTCCATGGAGCTGCTTGGTCGCAGCCGCAGCCTGGGCCGACTGCGCAAGGCGCTCGAGGTCACTCCTTTTACTGCTGCTCAGTAAAGAGCGCGAGCTGGGCTGAGCGAAGCAGGTTCGTGTAAGAGCCCGCTTCCTTGCCCACCTTCTGCGGGTCGCGGTTCAGCATATTCATGGAGGTTTCGCGGTAATCCTTGACCAGCGACCCCATGTGGTTGTTGAAGAAATCGTGCCAGTCGGTTCCCCAGTGGACCGTGCCGTCCTCGTTTCGCTTGAGCAGTGCGGCAAAGGCGTACACGAGCGGGTAGATGAACCCGTCCGGAATCGCGTAGCCGATGGGCTGGCGGTAGAACTTCGAGTACTTCTGTGGAGTCTTGCCGGTCCGCGGATTCTTCTTATTGGCCTTGTCAACAGCATCAATGCCGCCGAATTTACCGCCGCTCTTGTTGTAGAGATCGGGTAGCTCTGCGTTGATGCGCTCGAAAATATCGATGAAGTCACGCGTGAGGTTCAATGCGCTGCGGACCTTCTCGTTGTAGAGAACGACCTCTTCGGTGCGCTCATTGATGCTTTCAGTGCTGGGCTTAGTGACCTCCGGTGAGCTCATGACATCCTCGAAGCGGTCAAGCAGCTTGGCCTTGCCGGAGTAGAGGCTGGTGGGGGTCGGTGCTTCAATCTGCTTCCCGTCGGCATCCTTCGGCAGGTCAATACAAGACAGCGGAATCCATGCCATAGCGATGACATCGCCCACCTTTAGTCGACCAGTATCGTTGGTGCGCCACTGCACGTTGTCGCTAATTCCCTGAGGCAGGGCATGCTTCAGATCGTCAAAGTAGCCGGCGCGATTGAGCTTTGCTTCCGCCTTGAGCTCCGCATTGTTGTTGCGGGCGGCACAGATATCGAGCAGAGCATCGGAGAAGTCCTGCACAGTGTCCTCGTCCCGAGCACCGGGCACGAGTACCTCTACCGGAACACGGGCATCGAGCTCGGTGAGGCTTTCGTCGGCAAGCAATTCCTCAATTTCTCCCGTACGCTCCGACCAGACCTCCTTCATTTCGGACCACGTTTTGATTTTGCGGCTAGGCGGTGGAGTGAGCTTGCCCAGGACGAACAGTGCGATAGCCAGCGAGTTGTGACCGCCGTCGAGGATGCCTTCGATGCGACGGTTGCTGAAGGTGAAGCGGTAGAGATTGTCGTCACTGGTGAACTGAGTGGAGGCCAGGAGCACACCCTTGGATTTGTAGGCGAAGAGCTCCGGTGTGGTGTCGATGGTTTCCATGATGGCATCGGTGATGCGGCCGGTGCGGGGACACGCGTGGGTTGGCGTCGAGGTTGAGGGCCGAGATGATTTTCGCGAACTGACGGATAGTGACAGTGCCGATGACGCGACCGATGGTGCCGTTCATTTGCTCCGTGATGTCGGAGAACTCCAGCTCGAGCGTGATGGGGGCGGTTGTTGCCGTCGTTGTTGGGGAAGTCATGGTGCCTGCCTTTCAGGTCTGGTTTTTTGGTGTGTGTCGGCTGTTTGCCAGCCGCTTCACCACGAAGTGTCTCCTGAAGGGCGGATCAGCTTTGAGCTGCGATCGAATGGGCTTTCGATCTGGGACTGCGTTAGTTATATGCACTGCATTAGTTATGCGCACTGCTGAGGTGGGCTGTGGGGAACTCGCGAATTTAAACGAGCCTTTGACCAGGTGATTTGCTCTTGTTAGCGCGAATTGGCTATATTATTCCTCGTTGCGTTCAGCAGCGATGGCCTATGGTGTAATTGGCAACACTACGGTTTCTGGTACCGTC